>JBDNHN010000510.1:0-3065 GCA_041688725.1 Gillisia sp. | reverse complement strand
GATCCAGGAATACAGGGTACTCCTGCCTCCATCATGGTGGCGCGGGCAGAAGCTTTATCGCCCATCCTGTCGATCATGGTTGGACTTGCCCCAATAAATTTAATGTCGTGCTCCTCACAAATCTTTGAGAATTTGGAGTTTTCGGCCAGGAACCCGTAGCCGGGATGAATTGCATCTGCATCTGTAATTTCGGCAGCTGCAATGATATTTGGGATTTTCAAATACGACAAATTACTTGGCGGGGGACCAATACAAACAGCTTCATCGGCAAATCTTACGTGAAGGCTTTCGGCATCTGCAGTAGAATAAACCGCGACGGTTTTAATTCCCATTTCCCTGCAAGTTCGTATAATGCGCAAGGCGATTTCTCCCCGGTTGGCAATTAATATTTTTTTAAACATACCTATAAATTTTTTACTGACGCAGAAAAACTAAATTCTGAAAAGAAAGGGTATAATTAAGATGGGTCCACCAAAAACAATGGCTGATCAAATTCTACCGGAGAAGAATCTTCAACCAGCACTTTTACTATTTTACCCGAAACTTCACTTTCAATTTCGTTAAACAATTTCATGGCTTCAATAACACAAAGTACATCACCCTCTTTAATGATATCACCCACCTCTATAAATACAGGTTTATCCGGAGAAGGTTTTCGATAAAACGTACCTATAATAGGGGATTTAACGATTATAAATTTTGAATCATCATCAGCCGGTTTCTCACCTGTTGAAGCCGGGGTTTCCGGGGCAGGAGCTTGTTGCTGCTGCTGTTGCGGCTGTAGGGGCATTTGCTGTTGCATTTGACCTCCCATAGGATATTGTTGAACATAGGTGGTTTCTTTGCCTTCGGCTCCTGTCCTAATGGTGATCTTGATATCGTCCATCTCAAGTTTCACTTCACTTGCACCAGATTTGGCTACAAACTTGATTAAATTCTGAATTTCTTTTAAATCCATAAGATTAGAGTATTGGTTTTTTAAGAATTATAGGCCCATTTAAAATAAATGGATCCCCAGGTAAATCCGCCTCCAAATGTGGCAAAGATAATAGTGTCTCCTTTTTTGAGTAATTTTTCGTAATCGCTTAACAGTAACGGAAGGGTTGCTGAGGTGGTATTCCCATAACGCTCAATGTTCATCAGCACTTTTTCATCCTCAAGGTTAATCCTGCTTGCTGTTGCACCAACTATTCTCTTATTGGCCTGATGCGCGATCAGCCAATCTACATCATTGTTGTCGAGGTTGTTCTTTTTCATGATTTCCTCGCTCACATCGGCCATTTTTGAAACCGCGAACTTATAGATGGTTTTTCCGTCCTGCTTCACATAATGAAGCCGTTTAGATACTGTTATCTCTGTGGGAGGCATTAATGAACCACCAGCTTCAATTTTTAGGAATTCCCTGCCAATTCCATCGCTTCGTAAAATTTCATCCTGTAAGCCCAAACCTTCAAAATTAGGCTCAAACAATGCGGCACCGGCTCCATCTCCAAAGATAATACAGGTTGTTCTATCTGTATAATCTATAATTGAAGACATTTTATCTGCACCAATCACCAATACTTTTTTATATCTCCCGCTTTCAATATAAGCGGCCGCAGTAGACATTCCGTATAGAAATCCGGAACAGGCAGCTTGTATATCGTAAGCAAAAGCATTGATTGCACCTATTTGGGTTGCTACATAAACAGCAGTAGCTGCCACGGGTAAATCCGGGGTGATGGAAGCAAGCAAAACCAGATCGATCTCTTCAGGGTTTATTTTGGATTTTTTTATAAGATCCTCGGCGGCTTTTATAGCCATGAAAGAAGTCCCTTTCTCGGGATCTTTAAGGATACGACGCTCTTTGATGCCTGTTCTGGAAAAGATCCATTCATCGTTGGTCTCGACCATTTTTTCCAACATCTTATTGGACAATACATCTTCAGGGACATAGGCACCTACAGCGGTTATCGCTGCCGTGATTTTACTCATAAAAATCAAATTTATTAACTAAGTAGCCCACATAGTCCATGACACATGAAAGACATCCGCTACAAATTTATTGAAATGGGGTACAAATTACGGCCTTTTTAGGACTTATTCAACTTAAACCAAAAAACTCTCAACAGGTGAGAGTTTTTTGTAATATCAAAGTTGTTTTTTTATGCTTCTACTTCTTGAGTATTGTCTATTAACACTTGTCCGCGGTAATATAATTTATCTTCAAACCAATGTGCCCTGTGGTACAAATGTGCTTCACCGGTAGTAGGATCTGTGGCAATTTGTGGAACAGAAGCTTTATAATGGGTTCTTCTTTTATCTCTTCTGGTTTTGGAGGTTTTTCTCTTAGGATGTGCCATTGTTATGTATTATTTATCGTTTAATAATTTTTTTAATTTATTCCACCTGGGGTCAATTTCTTCCCCGTTATCATTCTCTTCAAAATCTTGATCCTCTTTCGGACTTAATTCTTCTAACTTTTCGAGTACTTCACTCTTGAGGGTACCATCTAATACTCCGGGATGCACCCTTTTTGATGGAACTGACAATACGATTAATTCATAAATGTATTGCGAGACATTTAACTGATATTCAGAGTGAGGCAAAACAAGCAACTCCTCATTGTCGTCATTAAAGCTATCTCCAAACTTGACCACCAGCGGTAATTCAGCATCAATAGGCTGATCATAAGGCTCGTTGGTAAGATCACAATTCACATTTACCATTCCTACAGCCTTGAAAGTAAGTTCCATTATGGTACTCTTTTTCTCAAACAGCAAATCAATTTTTACATTGGCGCTGTTTAAGTCATCGTATTCAAAATGCTCAAAGAACTCTCTATCTATATTGTACTCAAACTCGTGCTTTCCTTGTTTTAACCCCACAAACGGGATTAAAAACGCCGCTAATTTCTTCATAACATCATCTTTTTCGAGCGTCCTGCCCTCCGGAAAAGGCAGGCGCAAAGATATTAAATATATTGAATAAAGGTTCTTTATAAACAAATTTTTGTTTATATCTTTTTAGTCTGTTTTTTAAGAGGGTTCTCAGTGAGTTTTTTATATTCCTTTCTTGTATTATAG
>JBDNHN010000509.1:0-3476 GCA_041688725.1 Gillisia sp. | reverse complement strand
TGGAACTATAGAAATTCGGGCCAGAAAACCCTATCGCATCCTCGATCCTAAAAATTATCCAACTGAAGAATTAATTTACATCGAGTCTGTTGAAGTTGCTGCCATAAAAGATCCAATGCCGGAAGATGGCCCCTGTATTTTTACAGGAAAAGCAGCTATTTATTACGGTGACGAAGCCCTTTTGGACGATAAAAAGGGGCATATTTTATTGAAGAATCAGCCGTTGGCGATTTGCGATAAAACTGCCGGGGCATTGGCATCACTAGGACGCGATGATATCTTTATCAGCGAATCCACTTTTCACTATGACGGTGGCGGATGTTGTTAATTAATTGCTCAACCTCACAGGATATTTACCCCGAAAATTCGGGGTTGCGAGGCTTATAATAAATACTCAAAAATGATAATTTTCCTACTTCTTATTGGAGCCTGTTTTTTGGCTTATACCAATGGCGCCAATGATAATTTCAAAGGTGTTGCAACACTTTTTGGAAGTAATATTACCAATTATAAGACGGCAATTACCTGGGCAACGGCAACTACTTTTGCAGGTTCTATAGCCGCAATCTTTCTAGCAGGCAAATTAATCAAGAATTTTTCCGGGAAGGGATTAGTTCCTGACGAGCTGATACAAATGCCCATTTTTGCAATTTCCATTGCTTTGGGTGCTGCATTAACTGTTTTTCTTGCCACAAAAATCGGGATGCCCATTTCTACCACTCATGGCCTGGTAGGCGCCCTATTTGGCACAGGACTTATGGCCGTTGGGGCCGATTTTAACTTTGCGAAGTTAGGGTCTACATTCTTAATTCCCTTGTTAATTAGCCCATTGATGGCTGCAACATTTAGCTTTTTCGGGTATCTCCTTTTTAGGTTTGTCAGAATAAAAACAGGAATAACCAAAAGCAGTTGCATTTGTATAAATGAAGCACCCGAAATAAATATTGCCCCCAATTCCAATGCTTTTACAGCAACTTCCCTTAAAGAATTTAAAATTGCAAAATGTAAAAAAGAAACAACCACAGTAAAATACGATGGTGAAATTCTTGGGATCACCATTCAAAAAATCATGGATAACTTACATTTTTTAAGTGCCGGAGTAGTGAGTTTTGCACGTGGGTTAAATGACACCCCAAAAATTGTAGGTTTATTGATTGTTATTAACGCCTTTAATGTGCAATGGGGAATGCTGGCTATTGGAGTTGCAATGGCAGTTGGCGGATTAATAAATGCTAAAAAGGTTGGAATTACAATGAGTAAAAAAATTACACCTATGAATTCCGGCCAGGGATTAACTGCAAACTTGGTCACTGGTTTGTTAGTAACCACAGCCAGTATTCATGGATTACCGGTTTCTACGACTCACGTATCGGTGGGATCCATTTTTGGAATTGGCACTGTGACCAAACAAGCAGATTTTCGCGTTGTTTCTAAAATTGTTTTGTCCTGGGTTTTAACCCTTCCTATTGCAGCCCTGTTTGGGGCTTTAACTTTTAGTTTACTAAAATTTATTGGGTAGGTCCTGCCCGGAGTCATATCATCATTATTACAAGCAAAAAATTAGTTAAGGCTCAGACTTCCGTAAAAATCTTTTACCACTTTTTCTGCAGGTTTGTTTTGCGGTGTAAACTGGTTATTTTCTTTACCTCCCGATTGCTCGTGGTCCTGGTGCCATTTCCATAGAAAACCGCCGGCAAACCAATTTTCTCCCCAAAATTCTTCATAAATGGCTGTTAGTGCATCTGCCTGCAGTTCATTATTTACGCCCTTTAATTCCCGGGAGGAATCCCACGGGGTTTTGGCTGCAAAATTGATATTTCTGTAACCATATTCGGTAAATAGAACCTGTCTCCCCGAAGTTTCCGAAAGATCTGCCAAACCCGATTTATGTAATTTCCAACCGTCCTTCAATTGCTGTAAATTTGGAGAACTTTCTTCATTTATTGGAAAATAGGCATTAACCCCTATAAAATCAAGTTCTTTCCAAAAAGGAACCCGATCTGCTTTATCCCAATTTTCAGAATAAGTTAGTTTGCCTTTATACAATTTGCGGATTTCAGGGATTAACTCTCTCCAAAAATTCGGACGTTCATTTACGAATTCAAATAACTCGGTTCCAATGGCCAGGATCCCAACCTTTTCTTCTTCCGCAAGTTTTGCGTAGAGCATAATAAAGTCCCGGTAGTTTTCTTCAAATTTTTTCCAGTCGGCTTCAGACTTCATTTTAATATCCCCTGTAAATTCACCCCTCCAAATCCAAATTTGAGGTTTTAACATCACCTCCAGGCCATCTTTATGCAGCAATTGAACTGTTTCCCGGACTCCCTCCAGTCGTTCCCCCCACCATTGCCGCTTCATATTAAATTTTAAATCGGGGCTTTGAAGGTTTTCCATAAAAGCAAATGGCATTACCGCCACAGTATTTGCATTTACATTTAAAATAGGCTTGATATCTGAAATGCTAATCGCCTCCCGGGATGCAACTAAACTCACCCCATTTATTTTTTCTTTTGTTACCCGGTCCTGACAAGAACTCAGCAAAATCAATAAGACGATTGCGAAATAAGATACTTTTGAATTTATTCGGCTAAAACTATTTAGGATTTTTAAATTCATTTAATTTCCAGTTATATTTATAAAATCCAGTTTCAAATTTATTGGGAATGGGGTTTTTACGGTATTTATTGGCAAACCCGATTAAAGTTTGGCCATTTTTGGTAAAATCCTGCTCATACCATTTCATTATTTCCGAAAATAACACTTTATCTTTTTGTACCTGAACAAATTGGGGATTGTTCATTGCTTTTTCGGTTTGTCGCTGAAGTTGCTTTTCTAAAGTTTCAGCTCTGTATGCCTCAGGAATTATGGGCGGGCAGCTTTTTGCAGCGCATACCAAAACGAAATGAAACCGGGGTTCAGGAAATTTCGCCCGTAACAAGTCATTTTCAATTGAGTTGAGTGTCACTAGCTTTCCACCAATTTCATAGTTGGTTTTATCAAAAAAGCCGTCAATATCCATAGGAGAATTTACCGGGTAATTTTTCACAATCCCGCTTATAACAGCTAAATTATAGGAATTAATCCAAAACGCCTTATATTGGTCAGGGTTTTTGGTGGAAACTTCTATTTTCTTTGCCTCCTCCATCAGATAGGATAAAGCTTTGGGATTCTGTTTAATTTCTGCGTATTTTAACTTTCCGTTTTCAACATAGGTTTGAAAGAAATTATCGGCTGAATCAAAAAATATTGAGGTATCCTGTGCAGATAACACAGTGGAAATCAACAGGAATAGGAATGTTAAGGGTTTTATCAGCATCTTTTTTTATAAGTATTAATTAAATTTACGACCAAAAACTCAGCATTTGGGTCGGAAAATGGATTTAGAACTAACTTTTCAACCTCTTTAATCTCCTAAAATTAAAAATATATATGGAGCACATTGTCATAATAGGAAATGGTGTTGCAGGAATAACCGC
>JBDNHN010000508.1:0-2523 GCA_041688725.1 Gillisia sp. | reverse complement strand
GCAGAGTTTTGCTTCCAACTTCCTTCAGATTCCACCTCGCAATGGACACCCTTGTCTTCAGCTAATGGTTGGCGATTACAAACCCCCATAGTGGACTTTCACCACCGAGTTAATTACCATGCACGGCACACAATAAAAAAGCAGGGATCTACGATCCCTGCTTTTTTGGAGTTTTAATAACTCTTATGTAATCACTGCAGAAATTCGGTTTATTTTTTTTCTATAAATCTTGAAAATCCACGATTAAACTGTGCTTGTTTAACCCCTCTGTTTTTTTGACAAAATGAAAAAACTGTTTTTGCTTTTTCAATAAAACTAAATTGGGTCTTCTTAATTCTTAAAACAATGTTATATATCACTGTTTTAAAATTTAACATTTTATTACCATCCTTTTTTTTGGATGTTAAAATTTACGGAATTTATATAAACCAAAGAAGCAAGAAAACCATAGATTTCCTGCCTTATATATATTAAAAAAAACTTCAATTCAATTCAAAAAACTTATGCACGGCCCCACCCATCCATAAGTTGCTAAATCCCTAAAATTTAACCCAAAAAACTTTAGAAAGTCCGCTCTAAAAATATTATTTTCCAATCTCAACTAAAATTGTGATTGCTAATTCATTTTTAAAGTCCCGAAGCCGTATTCCTGGTTTCCTATTCGTTCATAAGCTCTTTTAGTTTCAAGGCGCGTTTCCAGAAGTAGAGAATAAGAGATGAAATAATGTTTAATGGACAGATGTCTCTAGAAGAGTGTGAAATCTAAAAATAAGATCAACCATTAACACTTATCTGCTTTAACAAGGGGGCATTTAATATGGTTATTTTACGACCTTTAACGTTTAATATTTTTTCATTATTAAAATTTGTAAAGATTCTGCTGGTACTTTCCCTAGTGATCCCAGTTAGATCTGCCAGTTCCTGTCGTGAAAGAGGCAGGGTAAATGAGTTGGAACCGTAAATTTCTTTTGCAAAAAACAGAAGTGCATCAGCAACTCTTCCCATATTTTGTTTTTGCGCATTATTGATCAAATTATGAAAATTCTTGAGCTCTCCTTTGCCCATATCTTGTATGATCTGATAGGCAAAATCTCCGTTTTCATGAATGAAATTACCGAAAGTGATACTGTCAATAAAACAAACTGTGGTTTTTTCAATTGCTGTGGCCGAAAAATGATTCACATTATCTCCAAAAGTGCTATGAAGACATAAATAAGACGGTGCTTTAAATATATTCAATATTTTTTCCCTGATGGGGCCTTCGATATGAATTTTGACCAAACCAGATTTGACATAAACCACGCTTTTATTAGGTGCATCCTGTTTAATTATAATTTCCCCTGGCCCAAATTGCACTTGTGAAATGTTATTTCCCAATACATCTAATTGGCAGTCGTTTAACTTTAGGGCTGCCTGAGACTTTATATCACAAAATTTACAAACCGGATTTCTCATTTTAATTTCCTTAATACCAACTAAAGATACAAAATAAAAATTGTGCGCTATATCACATTTTTTTGTGCAAACCAGCACAAGGAATTTCACTTTCTAATTATGAAATAGATGTAAATTTAGGTATAGTTAATAACAATGTTTTTATTGACTATTTGAAACAAAAATCAATTTCAATTTTATTGGAATTGCAAAAATTTAAAATTCTGTTCTAAAATTTACGTGGGGGTAGATTATAGGATAAAAAAAGCTAATGAACAGGTGGGGCTGTAAATTAGCTTTTTTTGTTTCTATTTTTCGATCGTAACTTTAAAAAAACAAACTATGGGATCCATTTTAAAGCGGAAATAGATATACATGAAAAAAATTCACTTGTAAAAGTTAAATTTGAGTTATTTTAAAATTATATTTATGGCAATCAACCGATCAATATCTACGAAGTAAAATACTCTTTACAGCATATCCAGATATTAAAATCGCCTTTGATTTGGTGCAAGGACTTAGGGATATCTACAATAAAGCAAAATCAATAGAAGTGGCTTATACCAAATTGGCGCATTGGTACAACGATGTAGATAAATCTGGATAGGGCATTCAATACAGTAGCAAACACCATATATCTTAACTATAGGTCTATCCTGAACTACTTTATAAATAGAAGTACTAATGCCTCAGCTGAATCTTTTAACGCAAAGATAAAAGCCTTTAGGGCGCAATTTAAAGGTGTGAAAAATGTAGAATTCTTCCTCTATAGATTAACTACAATTTTTGCATAAACACAACAATTGGGCTTGTTCCGCCAACTCTTTATGATATCTTCCAGTAATAATAATTATATGTTTAACCGCTACACAAAAATAAAAAAGTTCGCGTCCACATTTTGAAAATATTTGATCTTAACTGAATACTGGTTAAAATGAATATTGCTCTATCAGCCTCTCTATTTTTTTTCAAGACCTATCCCATCACAAGATGCAATTGTAAATCTCTATTTCCAAGCTCATATTTTTCTAAAAAACCCTAGCAGAAATTTTAAAATCTACTCTTTAGCAGAAAGCACTTTCTGTAAAG
>JBDNHN010000077.1:0-3988 GCA_041688725.1 Gillisia sp. | reverse complement strand
GGCACCAATGCAGAAAATATAATTAGGTATTTTAAGAACTCCAATTTAGCTGAGGTAATCGTGGTACTCTCCAACAAGGCTAACGCCAAAGCGCTAACACGAGCTCATGATTTGAATGTAAAAGCGCTCTGTTTTGACCGGGAAGCATTCTATGAAACAAATGACATTCTGCACATATTGGAGGATATAAATCCGGATGTAATTGTTCTGGCCGGCTTTTTATGGCTATTCCCTTCAAAAATATTAAAAAAATTTCCAAACCGGGTAATTAACCTTCATCCGGCATTGCTTCCAAAATATGGAGGAAAAGGGATGTTTG
The DNA here is from genome assembly GCA_041688725.1 of Gillisia sp. Lineage (GTDB taxonomy): Bacteria > Bacteroidota > Bacteroidia > Flavobacteriales > Flavobacteriaceae > Gillisia. Next base: position 3,669 of record JBDNHN010000077.1, on the reverse strand, counting down.
GAGAACAGGTTCATAAATCGGTAATTGAAAATAAAGAACAAAATACCGGAATTACTATTCATTACGTCAATGAAAATTATGACGACGGGAAAATAATTTTTCAAACTTCAATTCCTGTAAGCCCGAACGAAACTCCCTCGGGGCTGGCAGAGAAAATTCACCTATTGGAATATCGGCATTTTCCGAAAGTTATTGAAAACATCCTAAAAACCCCTCCTGTTGAATAATCCCCAAGTTCACATTTATACAGATGGTGCAGCAAGAGGAAATCCCGGGCCCGGAGGTTACGGTGTTGTGATGGAATGGGTTGGCAAACCCTATAAAATAGAATTTTCTAAAGGCTTTAAGCACACCACAAACAACCGCATGGAATTGCTTGGGGTTATAGATGCATTGAAAAAACTTAAAAATCCCGGCACCCAGGTTCTTGTATTCACAGATTCTAAATATGTGGTTGACTCGGTAAAAAAAGCTTGGGTTTTCGGTTGGGAAAAAAAAGGGTTTAAAGACAGGAAGAATGCCGATTTGTGGAAGGATTTCCTGATTGAATATCGCAAACACAATGTTGATTTTAAATGGATAAGAGGTCACAACAACCATATTCAAAATGAACGATGCGACGTACTTGCTGTAGATGCTTCAAAACAAACCCGATTATTGATAGATCAGGGTTTTGAACAGAAGTAAAAGTCCCTAATTTCAGTCGAGCTAAAAATCTCAAATTACCCAATCTCTTGTAAAACAAAACGTATCTTTGCACCAAATTTTTTAAATAAAATTATGAGTAAATTATTGATAGTAGGTACTGTAGCCTTCGATGCAATTGAAACCCCTTTTGCTAAAACTGATAAAATCCTGGGAGGTGCCGCCACTTATATCGGCTTATCTTCTTCACAATTCAATATTGACAATGCTATAGTTTCGGTTGTTGGAGATGATTTTCCGGAAGAACACCTTTCTTTACTGACCAAAAACGGCATTAATATTGAAGGAATAGAAATTGTAAAAGGAGGAAAAACCTTCTTTTGGAGCGGGAAGTACCACAACGATCTAAATTCGCGGGACACACTGGAAACCCAATTAAATGTTTTGGCAGATTTTAATCCTGTAGTCCCTAAGGATTATCTGGATGCGGATATTGTGATGTTGGGCAACCTTCATCCTTTGGTACAATTAAGCGTGCTTGAACAAATAAAAAAGCCAAAATTGACAGTACTGGATACTATGAATTTTTGGATGGACAATGCACTGGATGATCTTTTAAAGGTGATCGCAAAAGTGGATGTTATTACCATTAATGATGAAGAAGCACGCCAGCTTACCGGGGAACATTCTTTGTTAAAATCTGCGAGAAAAATTGAGAAGATGGGACCCAAATATGTCGTAATCAAAAAAGGAGAACATGGGGCGCTATTGTTCCACAAAGATCAAATCTTCTTTGCGCCCGCGCTTCCGCTGGAGGAAGTTTTTGACCCTACGGGAGCAGGAGACACCTTTGCAGGAGGATTTACCGGTTATTTAACCCAAAACCAGGATATTTCTTTCGAAAACATGAAAAATGCGGTAATCTATGGTTCCAATTTAGCCTCCTTTTGTGTTGAAAAATTTGGCACAGAAAGAATGGAAAACCTGAAGAAAGATGAAATTGATTCCCGATTGCAGGAATTTAAGAGCTTAACACAATTTGACATAGAACTAAGGCCAAACAAAGCCCTGTAATTTCAGGGATTTGGTAGTTGATATAAAGATTTTTTTAACCCTATTGAAGCAGAAAGGTAATTATTATGAGTGACGCTTTAAAACATGAGTGTGGAATTGCACATATCCGACTTTTAAAACCATTGGAATTCTACAAAGAAAAATATGGCACGGCATTTTATGGCGTAAATAAAATGTACCTGCTCATGGAGAAACAACACAACCGCGGCCAGGATGGAGCCGGGTTTGCCAGCATTAAACTGGATACGGCACCTGGTGACAGATATATAAGCCGGTTACGTTCCAATGCTGCACAACCTATTCAGGATATTTTCCAACAGATAAATGAGCGGATTAATACCGAAATCGCTGAGAATCCGGAATATGCCCAGGATGTATCGCTTCAAAAAAAGAACATTCCTTATATAGGAGAATTGTTGCTGGGCCACGTACGCTACGGGACTTTTGGAAAAAACAGCATTGAAAGTGTGCATCCGTTTTTACGGCAAAATAACTGGATGCATCGAAATCTTATTGTAGCCGGGAATTTTAATATGACCAACTCTGTCCAACTGTTCGACAATTTGGTAGAATTAGGACAACATCCAAAGGAAAATACAGACACGGTTACTGTAATGGAAAAAATAGGACATTTTCTGGATGACGAAGTTAGGAAACTATATAAAAAGCTCAAAAAAGAAGGCTTTTCAAAAATTTCGGCTTCACCTGAAATTGGAGAAAGGTTAAAAGTGGCAAAAATTTTGCGAAAATCGGCAAAAAATTGGGATGGCGGCTATGCAATGGTAGGAATGTTTGGCCACGGAGATTCCTTCGTGTTAAGAGATCCCTCCGGAATTCGTCCGGCATATTATTATCAGGATGATGAAGTGGTGGTTGTAGCTTCAGAGCGGCCTGTTATTCAAACGGTTTTCAATGTTCCTTTTGAGAAGGTGCTCGAATTACCGCCGGGACACGCCATTATCACAAAGAAAAATGGAAAAGTTTCCATTGACAAGATTTTAGAACCATTAGAGCGCAAAGCCTGTTCTTTTGAACGCATCTATTTTTCCCGCGGAAGTGATGCCGAAATATATAAAGAGCGAAAAATGTTGGGTAGATTATTGATGCCAGAAGTATTAAAATCTATTGGCCACGATACTCTAAACACCGTTTTTTCTTTTATCCCAAATACTGCAGAAACTTCATTCTACGGAATGGTGGAAGCTGCCCAGGATGAATTGAATGCACAGAAGAATACGGCCATTTTGGCTGAAAAAGAAACCTTGACCGATGCCCGGCTAAAGGAAATTTTGGACCTGCGTTTAAGAATGGAAAAAATTGCCATAAAAGATGTTAAATTAAGAACATTTATTACTGAAGACAGCAGCCGGGACGATTTAGTGGCCCACGTTTACGATATTACCTACGGAGTTGTAAAACCCGAAGATAACCTTGTAATTATAGATGACAGCATTGTTAGGGGCACTACCCTTAAAAAGAGTATCATCAAAATGATGGACAGGCTAAATCCGAAACAGTTGTTAGTGGTTTCCTCAGCACCTCAAATACGATATCCTGATTGTTACGGAATTGATATGGCTCGTATGGAAAATTTGATCGCGTTTATGGCTACTCTAGAATTGCTGAAAGAAACCAATCAATATCATATTGTAGAATCTGTTTACTTAAAATGTAAACAACAGGTTGATTTGGAAGATAATGTGGTTCAAAACTTTGTGAAAGAGATCTATGAACCTTTTAGTAATCAGGAAATTTCAGATAAAATAGCCGAGTTATTGAGTGAACCGGATGTAAAAACCAAGGTGAAGATTATTTACCAAACTGTTGACAATCTGCATATAGCCTGTCCAAAAAACTTAGGTGATTGGTATTTTACAGGAGATTATCCCACTTTTGGAGGAAATCGGGTGGTTAACCGGGCTTTCATCAATTTTTATGAAGGAAATAAAG
>JBDNHN010000076.1:0-8323 GCA_041688725.1 Gillisia sp. | reverse complement strand
TTTATTTAGAAAATAGATAAGAGAATATAGACAAAAGAAAAAATGGATAGTCCTAAAATAGTTAGCCATCAGTTAACATTTTCCCGAAAATCCCACACATAATTATCTTCCTAACTTTTGACCTTTCACTTTTTACTCCCGACCCTTCCGGGCACTTTTCACTTTCAACTTTCAACTCTTTTTTTATTACTCCAGTCTTATTTTATATTTTTTAATACTCAATGCCAGGAAAAAAACCATCATCCCCAAAAGTATCAGGGTTTCCTTCCATAAATACGAGATACCAACTCCCTTGAGCATAATTCCTTTTAGAATTGTGATAAACCATTTCGCGGGAATAATATGACTTATATATTGCAACGGCAAAGGCATACTGGATATGGGAAAAATAAATCCCGACAGCAAAATAACCGGCAGCATTAATCCCATTAAAGAGATCATCATAGCGGTTTGTTGGGATGCGGAAATTGTAGATATTAGAATTCCGAGGGCCAATGAGGTGACAATGAATAAAACAGTTTCCAAAGCCAATAGAATTACACTTCCTTCAATGGGCATCTCAAATACAAAATATCCCAAAAGCAAGATCATTATGGCATTGATAATCGATAGAAAGATATAGGGAAAAACCTTTCCTATAATCACCTGAAAGGGTTTAATTGGCGATACCAGTAAAATTTCCATAGTTCCCAATTCTTTTTCCCTAGTGATGGAGATCGAGGTCATCATCGCTGAAACCAACATTAAAATAACCGTCATCACTCCTGGCACAAAAGTGAAAACGCTTTTTAGTTCCGGATTGTAGTACAACCGTGATTGCACCTGAATCTGGTACGGTGTAACATTGCTTATATTGATCTCCTGCTGGTAATGCTGTAAAATAGATTGAATGTAATTGGTAATAGTATTGGCGGTATTAGGGTCTGTAGCATCTGTAACAACCTGAACCTTTCCTTTTTTATAAGTTTGCAGGTTTTGAGCAAAATCCTTTTCAAAAACCAAAACAGCTTTTACCTTTCCTTTTTTGAAAATATCTTCAATCTGATTTTCATTACTTACAACTGCTTCAATTTTAAAATGTTTGGAAGCACTGATTGTATTGATAATTTTTTCAGTTTCGGCATCTTTGGATTTATCCAGAATGGCAAGATCCACATTGTTTATCTCATTGGTAATTGCAAAGCCAAAAAGCATAATTTGAGCTATGGGCATTCCAAACAGAATGAACATAGAACGTTTGTCACGAAAAATGTGATAAAATTCTTTTTTTACAAAACCAATGAATCTTTTCATTTCTTGTTTTTTATAAAACCAATAAAGATTTCAAAACCTTCAGGATTTACTTCTTTTTCATTATTTTCATTAAACTATTACAATTTTTTATTCCCCCTTTGGGGGTTAGGGTGCTCCTCGGGCCAGCTTTAAAAATACTCCTTCCATAGAATCTGTCTCAAATTGTACTTTTAATTTTTTTGGAGTGTCCAGTACTTCAATAACACCATCTACCATTATGGAAACACGGTCGCAATATTCGGCTTCATCCATATAATGCGTGGTCACAAAAATGGTGGTTCCCTTATGTGCTTCGGCATAAATAAGTTCCCAAAACTGTCTTCTGGTAATTGGATCCACACCGCCGGTGGGCTCATCTAAAAACACAATTTTAGGTTCGTGCAGCAATGATACTGAAAAAGCAAGTTTTTGCTTCCATCCCAATGGCAACGAACCCACCAGCTTGTCAGCCACATCCTGTAATTGCAATTCTTCTATCACTGATTCGGTTTTTTGCCTTATCTGTTTCCTGTTCAAACCATAAATACCGCCAAAAAAAGTGATATTTTCCTCAATGGTCAAATCGTCGTACATTGAAAACCTCTGACTCATATATCCGATGCTTTTCTTTACCATTTCAGCATTGCTCTTCACATTAAACCCTGCAACTGTGGCTTCCCCGGAGGTTGGTTTTGAAATTCCAATGAGCATTTTCATAGCAGTGGTTTTTCCCGCGCCATTTGCTCCCAGGAACCCAAAGATCTCACCTTTAAACACCTCAAAGCTAATTCCCTTTACCGCTGTAAAATCGCCAAATTTCTTGGTGAGATTCCCTACTTCTATGACTTTTTCTGATCTCAATTTCCCTCTGATTTATGTTGCGAAGCCAAATCCATAAAAACATCTTCTATGGTAACTTTGGCAGGGTGAATTTCTAACTGCCGATGGTTTTTGCGAATTAAATAATTTTTCAGATCCTCCGGGTAAAAGTTCTCTTTGGAATGCGTGTAATGAATATATTCTCCAAAAGCGAAAACACTGCGATTATCCGGATATTCCTTTAAATCCTGTATTAGGCGATAGGTTTCTTTTGCGCTCACGTTATAAATGGTCTTTGGATGGTTCTTCACAATATTCTCAGGAGTATCTATCTCCAATATCTTTCCTTCCTGAATTAGTGCGATCCTGTCGCAAAGGGCGGCTTCATCCATATAAGGCGTGGAAACCAGAATTGTGATCCCCTTTTCTTTTAGACGTTTCAGCATTTCCCAAAATTCCTTCCTGGAAACCGGATCAACCCCTGTTGTGGGTTCATCCAGGAACAACACCTTTGGTTTATGGATCAAAGCACAACTTAAAGCCAATTTTTGCTTCATCCCACCGGATAATTTTCCCGCCCTACGGTCCTTAAAAGGTTCTATCTGAACGTAAATATCTTTGATTAGATCGTAATTTTCTTCAATACTAGTTCCAAAAACGGTAGCGAAAAAATTTAGGTTCTCTTCTACCGTCAAATCCTGATACAACGAAAACCTACCCGGCATATAGCCTACCGATCTTCTTATGGCCTTGTAATCCTTAATCACCTCTAAACCTGCAACCCCTGCAATTCCTTCATCAGGAATTAAAAGTGTTGTCAGGATCCTGAACAATGTTGTTTTTCCGGCACCATCCGGTCCAATAAGCCCGAACAATTCCCCCGGATTGACATCAAAAGAAACGTCGTCCAAAGCCTTAACTTTTTTATAGGATTTGCTTATATGTTGAAGAGTGATGCCCATTTTTTGAATGAAATATTCCTTTTAATTAAAATAGTTGTAATAAACCTCTAAATGCTCCTTGATATCTTTTGTGATTACAGCTCCTTCATGAACAGAATTCACTTCGCCAAGAGCTTCTATTTTATCTACAAGTGGAACTAAAAACACATGTAGATTGTCATGTGATTCCCCTTCCATTGTACACTCTTTAATAATATTATTTTTAAGATCATTAAGATCTGATGCAAGTTTTTGGTAATGTTTTATACTAATACTTTCGTCTTCTGCTATGCGGGAAGACATTGCCTGTATGCCTTCTGTAGTTTCTATATTGGCTTTCCATTTTGACCCGTTATCCTGTTGAATTTGACTCATCCAATTATTTTGGTCTCCGTGAGAGTCTTCTTTTTGCTCTACTGCGGCTTGTTCTGTGATGGTGGTTTCTTCTTTTTGAGTCTCTTTACAACCCAAAAGGCTTATTAAAAGAACCAATCCTAAAATTGCTGTTTTTTTCATTTTAATCTTTTTTAAATTTATTTTTTGATTTTGTAATTTGCTGATTTGTAATTTCTGATCAGTGGTCACTGATCACTCCGATTTTTTTATCCACATTTCCGCCGGCATTCCTATTTTTAAACTGCTGTCGTTTTGAACGATAATTTTTACCGCATACACCAAATTTACCCGCTCTTCTTTTGTCTGAATGATCTTTGGGGTAAACTCTGCCGATGAGGATATCCAGGAAACTTTGCCTTCATAATCTTTCATCCCCTCTTCAAGATCAATTTTTACCGTTACTTTTTGACCTACCCGAACCTGAGGCAATTGTGGTTCCCCGATGTACACCCGTAAGGTCATTTCAGAAATATCGGCGATTTTATAAAGCGGTTTTCCAAAAGCTGTAATCTCGCCTGGTTCGGCATATTTCGATAAAACCGTACCTTTAACCGGGTTGTTAATCTTACTTTTTTGAATTTGATCCTCAATTATTTTTATTTGAACTTCATTAGATTTTACTTCGTTTACAATGGGTGCATTTTGAGTTCCTACACTTTTTATTTGTTGGTTTATAACATTTACTTTCCCTACGGCCAGATCTACCTGCCGTTGCGTTGCGGCATTTTCTGAAAACATATTTTGGATCCTGTCTTTTTCGCTGCGGGCGGTTTTCAATTCTTCATTCAGTACTGCGATTTGCGAGTACACATTTCCGGATCTGGATTCAATTGTTTTCAGGGAAGCTATTGCCCGTTGTTTGTTTAAATACAATTGCGTGGTATCTATTAATCCCACGTTTTGGTTTTTCTCCAAGATCACGCCTTCTTCAAGATCTAAAAATTCTATTTTTCCGTTTGCCTCAGCGGAAACCGTGATTTCAGTAGCTTCAAAATTTCCGTAACCATCCGCTTTTCCATCCTTCCCGCAGGAAATAAAGCTCCCAAAAACAGCTACTGATACCAATATTAATAATTTTTTCATTTTTTCCTTATTTGTTATTGTTTTCCCCTCTTAAGACCTTGTAATTTGCTTTGGCCAGATCCAGTTGAATCTCGTGTAATTTTTGGCCTATCATCGATTCGTATAAACTGTTGAACTCAGTTAAATATTCTGAAGATGTAATTACTCCGTTTTTCAATTGGGAAGTAGCTGATTTCAATACTTTTTCCCTTAAAATAATGATCTCTTTATCTGCATCTATCAATGCTTCCATTTTGCTTATTTCATATCCGGCATCTTTCAGTTGCATTTCAGTGTTTAACATGAAGGTTTCTTTTTCAGTATTCACAATCTCCTGAGAAACTGCGAGAACTTCCTTTTGAATTTTGGTTTTTCCCCAGTCAAAAACATTCCAGTTTGCTTTTAATCCTATCACATAAAAATCCTGAAACGAATTATCCAGCATATTCAAGCCCGGATTTCCGTAGCCGGCCTGTGCAAATCCATAGACTTTAGGTAAATTGGATCTTGAGATCACTTCTTTGGATGATTCTATTTGTTTTTTTTGAAGATCGAAGTACTCAAGTTCCGGGCGTGAAAAATTTCCTGTAAACAAAGAAGGGAATTCCGGTTTTGAAAGAATTACATCCTGAGAGATCTCTTTATTTATTAAAGCTGAAAGATTGTTTATAGCTTTTTTCCTGTCAAAATTCACCTGGGATAATTGCTGAGAAACTTTTAGATTTTCAGCTTCCAGAACATTTTCTGAAGCAGGCAAAATTGCTCCGAACTTCACCCCTGTCTTTACTTCATCGATTTGAGATCTCAATTGATCCTGTTTTAAAATCAATAAGTTTTTTTGCTCTTGAAGCAATAAAACGGAAAAATAAGATTGATTAATCCTGTTTTTTAACTGATAAATATTCACAGCTACCATCTGTTTTTGAGCTTCCAACTCTGCCATTTTAAATTTTGAATTGGCATCAATGCTTCCTCCATTATAAATAAGCTGATTTACATCTAAAGTAGCCCTGTATTGATCTTTGTTCAAGGGTTCAATAGAAGAATTTGGAAGTTGAAAAGGAAATTCTATCACTTCCGATTGATAAGAGGTTTGGGCATTTAAATCAACTTTTGGAAGCTTCTCTTTTTCCAGGACAGAAATTTCCAGATGGGTTTTATTTTTAAGTAGGTCAGTTTGGCTAGCTAAGGGATAATTTTCATTGACCAGAGAATAACACTCCTCTAATGTCAGTATTTGCTGAGCTTTCACTGAAAATGAAAGTAATAATAAAATTATTATTCCGAGATTTTTCATCATATTAAAGTCTGATAGAATTAATAATAAAGTCGGCAACTTCCGTTTTTCGCCTTTCCATGAGTTTCTGAAATTCCTTTTCCTCCACATTTATCAATCCTTGTAATAATGGTGCGGCAATAAACGGGAAAATATTCAAAGACATAATATTAATAAATAATTGTTCCGCTCCAATTGGTTTTATAATACCACGGGTTATAGCGTCTTCAACCTGGACCTTGAATTTCTCGACCTTGGGAAAATCTTTTTCTATGCGCATCTTCTCAATAAAATCGGGGTTTTTATTCAGTTCCTGTATTACAAAGTTTGGCAAATATGGATGTCTGATCACGAATGAGATGTAATTATTGGTGAAGTTTCTTATTTTGTCAAATAATTCGCTGTCATCATTTAAAACCTTATTCAATTGTGGGGCTAATAATCTAAAAGCATTTTTAAAAACCGCCTCAAAGAGCAATTGTTTGCTTCGGTAGTAATAATGCAACATAGATTTGTTTATTCTCGCTTTATCGGCAATTTCCTGCATCCTGCTTCCCGCCATTCCTTTTTCCTGAAAAACTTCTTTGGCAGCGTTGAGAATCTCTAATTCGGTGTTTTCTTCTTTAGCTTTCATATTAAACTATTCGGTTCAACCATTTGGTTGACAAATATACAAATAAAAACGTATTTACAGTAAATACGTCATTATTTGTATATGGGCAAATTAGCGTCTTATATCACAATTAAAATGAGGCCTGCTTTACTATGGTCATTTTGGGTACTCAAAATTTTATGAACCTATTAGTTCCAATCAATGATCTCCATATCCCACATCGTCCATTTTTCCATTAAATATTTTATATTGAATAAAAACATACAGACCAACCAGCAGTAAGGCAATAGCAAACCAATAAATCCCAATCCTAAGCCCATATTCATCCGCTGCTACATTATAAATAGTCAATGCCGGGTTTATGTTATTTGTTGAAGGCAACACCTTCGGAAAAATAGCTGCCGCGGTTGATGCGAAACCGCCAATCAAAAATAAAGAGGAAAACAAAAAGCCCTTGCCATCCTTTTGAAAGGTTTTAACTTTGAACAATCCAAAAAGGCCGGTAAACGTCAATAAAGGAAATATTACCAGCAAGGGATGATCTATAAAATTGTGAAATGGTTCTGGTTCAATAATATGCCAAATGACCAAGGAAGTAATAACCAGTGCCAGCAAAACAAAATTCAATTTAAAAATAACATCTTTTAATTTTACATTCATTTCAGATGTTTTGGTTTTAAAAATAATCCAATTGGCACCGTGAATAGACAAGGCTACAACCCCAATTATTCCCAGAAGTAAGGTAAACCAATCTATTATCCCCAAATTTACTGCTTGCGGACTAAAAGAAGAATTCCATAACGGCAGGAAAAAATAATGTGCTTCAGTGGTAGAAATTCCGTTTTCAACCATTCCAAGGTTTACCCCTCTCACAACATTTCCTAATGCGATCCCAAAAAACAAGGCCAATAATAAACTCGCAATTCCAAAGGCTTTATCCCAAACCGCTTCCCACATAGGATGGTGGAATTGACCCCTAAATTCCAACCCGATTCCCCTAAAAATAAGCAACCATAATATCATGATCAAAGGCAAATAAAAACCGCTGAAAGCCGAGGCGTAAAGGGTTGGGAATGCAAAAAACAAAACTCCTCCCACGGCTACCAGCCAAACTTCGTTAGCATCCCAAAAAGGGCCAATTGCGCTCGTGATCGCTTTTTTATCCTTTTCTGTTTTGGCAAAAAAGAGATGGATAATCCCCGCACCAAAATCATAGCCGTCCAAAACAATATAAACCCCTAACATAGACATTACAACTACATACCAAAATAATTCCATAAGTTAAATTTTTTGAGGTTTCGGTCCTTTATTAATAATTTTTCCTACCTGAAGCAAAAACAAGATCCCTAGAAGCAAGTATAATCCAATAAATCCAAGAAGCGTAAACAATGTATTCCCTGAGGATACAGTTGGGGAAGCACCCTCTGCAGTTCTCAATAAATTATAAACCAGCCAAGGTTGGCGGCCTAATTCTGCTGTGAACCAGCCTGTAGTATTAGCGATATATGGAAATGGAAGGAGAAATAACAGCATCCATAAAATCCAATTTGTTTCAAATAATTTTTTTCTGTAAAGCAGGAACAAAGCAAGTGCCATAATTGCAATAAAAATGGTGCCTAAACCAACCATTATATGATATGAATAATATAAAAGGGGAATATTGGTAGGGTAATTTTCTTCGGAAAACTGATCTAAACCTTTCACCTCTTGATTCCAGCTTCCATAGGTTAAAAAACTCAATATGTTTGGAACCGCAATTTTATTGTCTAATTTTTTGTTTCGAACATCAGGCTGACCAATTAAGATTATTTCGGAACCGCCTTTTTCTGTATGAAAAATTCCTTCCATTGCGGCAAAAGTAACCGGTTGGTATTTTGCCACGTTCTTAGCCAGGAGATCACCGGTAGGCATTGCTAATAAAACGCTGGAGATCAATCCAAAAAT
>JBDNHN010000075.1:0-2853 GCA_041688725.1 Gillisia sp. | reverse complement strand
TTCCAGAATAGGAGAGATCAGGGTTTTTCGCGGATTCATTTTCAGAAACGGATAAAGCTCCAGATTGTTTTTCATCTTATCCTCCGGGTTTTTATGCTTATTGGTCCCTATCAGGATCAATTCGCCTTTATTGAATTGTTCCTGCTCTTTTTTCGCGCTTTCTGAAATTTTTTGCTGAATAATTCCTTCCTTAAGTTGTTTTAAAAATCCGCCGCCTTGTTCTATTTCCTTGAATATTTCCAGTGCTTTTTCTGCAAATTGTGCGGTCAGGCTTTCAATATAATAAGCTCCTTCAGCCGCATTGGAAACCTTGTCGAAATAACTTTCATATTTTAAGACCAATAGCTGATTTCGGGCGATCCTGTCTCCAAACTCGTTGTTTTTTTGATAAATTGAATCGTAAGGCACGTTGTAAACTGAATTGGCACCTCCAAGAATGGCACTCATACTTTGGCCGGTTGTACGCAGCAAATTCACGTTGTAATCGAATAGTGTTTTATCCCGTTTTGTGGGTTGGGCCAAAATGTGACAGGTTTCGGGCAGATTATATTCTGAAGCCAAACTCGCATACAATAGCCGTAAAGCCTGTATTTTAGCAATTTCGAAAAAATAATTAGAGCCGGAAGCGGTTAAAAACTGCATTTCAAAATCCGCTAAACTCTCTTTTGAAGTGTCAAAATGGTTTAAATATTCGTTGGCGTGGGCGAGGGCATAAGCCAACTCCTGGGGAATGGTTGCTCCTGCATTCTGGTATAAGGTCGCGTCAACACTCAGTGCCGATTTAAAATCTTTAGCCCCGGATACTATGTTTCTTAAATTTTTATGGTCCTGATTCAGGTTTTGGTACCAATTCCCTGATCGTGCCAAATTCCCGACTATATCGAGCTGAAGTCTTATTTTGTGTTTTTTGCCGGTTAGAAATTGATTTATTTTCTGAATAAATTCATCAGAAAGGAATTCAAAACCCAGATAGATCGGAGTTTTTTCTAAAGGTATATTTTGAAGGAGGGTTTTAATATTGGTTTTTTCCGAAGGGATTATAAACCAAAGGCTTTCAGCCCCATTTTTCAAGCTTTCACGTGCATTATGATTGCTTTTTTCTGCGGAAGCCACATATATTTTCGTGCAGATCTCCCAGTTTTTAGGAGAGTGGACCTGAGTGGTTTCTGAAATATCTTCGGCATTGTAGAATGGTTTTACAGCGATGCCGTCGCGGCTTTTAAAAACAAGTTTTTCGTTGTAATCTTCACCTTTTAAATCGAATTGGATCTTTTGCTTCCATTGTTTTGCTGTTACTTCTTCAAATTCCTGAAATAAATCCTGACTCATTTTATTTTATTTTTTAAATGAAAGGTTTCGAAAATCATCAATTTAGATCCCTGTTTAATCTATGGTATCGTATTGAATGATAAAAATATCTTCGTCGGCCCGTTTCATATAATATTGTTGCCTTGCAAAACTTTCCATTTCAAAGGAATCGTTTAATTTTTCGATGGTGGATTTGTCTTTGGCGATCTCTTTCTGATAATATTCCTTATTGGTTTCCAATTCATCAATTTCCACATCGAGTTCGTGATGGATAAACCAGGAATTGCTGTCTAAAAAGAACATCCAGAAAGCAAAGATCAGCAAAAGCAACACGTATTTGTTGCTAGCTATTTTAAACCATCTTTTGCGGCGGAGCTCTTTTAGCCTCATTTAACTTTAATTTTATCTAGCAATAGTATGTACTATGGCTTTCGCTATTTTTTAATTTATGCCCGATCCGGGCTTTCTATCATTTTGTCTAAAGATACAAAATTAGGTCAATCTGTCTTTAATAATGGTCTGAACAATATCTACTGCCACATTGTTGGGCCGGTTGGTTGGAATGATGATATCGGCAAATTCTTTAGTGGGCTCTATAAACTCCTGGTGCATAGGCTTTAGGGTGGTTTGGTATCGCCACAAAACCTCTTCCAGATCGCGCCCGCGATCGTTGATATCCCTTTTCAATCTTCGGATGAGGCGCTCATCGCTATCGGCATGAACGTATATTTTTATATCGAACATCGCCCTGATGTCTGAATGTGTTAGGATCAGGATTCCTTCAACTATGATCACCTTTCTGGGGTGGATCGTTATAGTTTCACTTGTTCGGTTGTGATCTATAAAGGAATAAACGGGTTGCTGAATGGTTTTTCCCGCTTTCAGATCCTTGAGATGCGAAACCAACAGATCAAAATCGATGGATTTTGGGTGATCAAAATTGATTTTTTTGCGCTCCTCAATAGGCAAATGGCTGGTGTCCTGATAGTAAGAGTCCTGTGAGATCACATCCACTTCTTCGTTTTTCAATTGGTCAATAATCTGGCTTACAACGGTGGTTTTTCCGCTCCCGGTTCCACCGGCAATTCCAATAATTAGCATAAGTTGAAAAGTTTGCCACAAAGTTAATTATTCCTTTCAAATGCCGGGGGTTGCTTTTTAAATTAAAAGGATTTTTAAATGTTATATAATAATTTTAAGATTGATAACATTATTTTTTCACTGCTGCTGCTGCTTCATCTTCCATAACCGGATTATTGTAAGTATTTCTACCAGGCCCGGCGATAAGTTTTGCTTTGAAAATATTGACATCCTTATTTGAAGTAACAATATCCGATTTTTCCCAACTTCTCCCTTTTAACTACCTTTTTTTATATTTTAAATATTGATTGCAGGTTTTTGTAATTTTTTACGATTTAAAGTAAATCATTTTATTTAAAAATTATAATTGATATTAATTCCAGTATAATAATTTACAGGATTACCTGGATAATAATATCTTGGGGCACTTCCTCCAAAACCAGTGGCGTTTATTAGAATCTGTGA
>JBDNHN010000507.1:0-2020 GCA_041688725.1 Gillisia sp. | reverse complement strand
CCGCTATTGAAAAGTTGACGGAAGATGGCTGGAAAATTTCTAGAGATGACGTTTATAATGGATTGCAGAAGGTGCGTGTAAATACCGGTTTACGTGGGCGTTGGGATATTTTGCAAACCAATCCAATGGTAATTTGCGACACCGCCCATAATAAAGAAGGCTTAAGTTATGTGTTTGATCAGCTTAAAGAGGAAAAACATGAAAAATTGCATATTGTTTTCGGAGTTGTGAGTGATAAAGATCTGGGATCCATTCTGCCATTATTTCCCAAAACAGCAACCTACTATTTCTGTAAACCAAATATCCCCAGAGGCATGGATCAATTTGAATTGCAAAGGCGGTGTCTGGCTTCCGGACTTCTTGGGGAATCTTATGATTCGGTAAAAGCTGCATTTGATTCGGCTTTAAAAAACTCCACAAAAAACGATCTCATTTTCATTGGCGGAAGCAATTTTGTTGTTGCGGAAGTGCTATAGAATTAAGGCTAACTAATCAGTATTTAAATTGCTTAAAATAAATATAGGTTAAAAATGAAAAAAAAATAAAAAGGAATTTTAATTCCAAAAACGGAATAGTTTATTTGAAAGTCAGGTCTTTACAGGAAAAAGTTATCGTCTTGTATTAGCAGTAAAAGTAAGGGGTGACTCTACTTTAGTCATGAAAGACATTCCAAATTTTATGAACTGACTGGTTGCAATAAAGATAATATCGGACATTGGTAAAAATATTTTTTTTCTAAAATTGAATTTTGATATTGCGATAAAATGTTTATATTTGATAAATAGGAAGTGATTATGTTGAATTTTAACTTATAATTACTAAGGTCCTATTTTTTGTTCCCCAATTTTCCCCACATACCTAACCTCAGGTTTTGAAATAATCATTTGTAACTATTCTTTTGAATAATTTGCCGTAAATATATTTATTTCTAATTCTAACTAAATTTTATAATTATGAGGACATTTAAAAAACAATTGTGTGGGCTTCTTGTATTTTTCGTTTTGTGCAGTACAAGCTTTTTTGGTCAGGAAAAACCAAAAGAGGAATTTCAATCAGTTTTTTTAACTGTAACAACAGTTCATAGAAGCACTGATCCTAATGTCGATTTTACCGATTGGTTAAAAACCGAAAAGGAATTTTTTGATAAAGTTACAAGTAAAAATGATTTATTAATTGGGTCAGGTTACTACAATCATTACTTTACTCCGGATAATACTGAGCTTTTATTAGTATCGGTCTACAAAACATGGGAAGACATTGACAAAGCCAATGAGATCACAAGTAAATTAATTGAAGAAGGCTGGCCGGATGAAGCAGCCAGAAAAGCTTTTTTTGATAAACAAAATAGTTATTACAGTCCAATGCATAGCGACGAAATTTACCAAACAATGCCGTTTACCATTCCCGTGAAAACCGATTCAAAGGAACCTTTGATATATTATGTAAAAAAGAATGCAATGGGGCAAGGTGGTTCCGGGTTTAAGGAATATTTTGAAAATGTAACTCAAAAAAACAAATTTATTAAAGGATATTATACTCACCGACATCTTTATGGCGCAAATAGCAGTGATGCAATTGAAGTATTTGTATTTGATAAATTAGGAGATATAGAGAGTTCTTTTGATGAAGATACCAGGCTTCAAAAAGAACATTGGCCAGACGAGGCAAAGGCAAAAGAATTTTTTGAGGGATATAGTAAGATGTTCACAAAGCATGGGGATTATATTTACCATAATGTTCCTGAGCTTCAAAAGTAATTTATATTTTAAAACAGTCTCTGAATCCGTTGATTTAGAGACTGTTATTTTTTAAAAAACATTTCAAAAAATTTTGAGAATTATTTCCTGGGGGAATATAAAATAATTTGATTTTTTATTGATTTATAGTTTGTAGAATTGAAAAACTAACATATATTTGCATCCGCAATCAAGCGATAGCGGGCAATTAGCTCAGCTGGTTCAGAGCACCTCGTTTACACCGAGGGGGTCGGGGGTTCGAACCCCTCATTGCCCACCAAAGT
>JBDNHN010000506.1:0-3588 GCA_041688725.1 Gillisia sp. | reverse complement strand
AATTCGAATCTTAAATTTAGTTTTCTTTAAAGTAGTCCGTTCCTATGCGAAATTTTGGCAAATGATTGGTAGAGGTACACGTTTGTGTGAGGATGTATTCGGACCTAATCAGCCAAAAGACCAATTTTTGATTTTTGATGTCTGTGGAAACTTTGACTTTTTTGAAGTAGAGAAGAAAGGAAGGGAGACATTAATAGGAAAGCCTATTACACAGCAAATATTTGAAACAAGAATGCACTTAAGTAGGTTGTTAGCAGAAACGGGAGAAGAAGGCGACGTCGAATTATCTTGTTCACTAAGGGATGTATTACACACATCAATTTCACAATTGAATAAGGAAAGATTTCAAGTAGCGATGAATTTGAGGTATGTTGATGAATTTAGCAACAGAGATAGATGGAATAGCTTAGATGGTACTGATGTACATCTTATAGAAGAAAACCTTTCAGAGTTACCGGTTCCAGAAACAATCAATGAAATGGCAAGACGTTTTGATTTAATGATGCTGAAGCTACAAGTTGCAACATTAATGATGTCAGGAGTTAAGAGGAAATATGAAGAATCATTAATAGACATTGCAGAAGGTTTAAGTAAAAAATATACTATACCAGTAGTACTTCGCTCTAAGCCTCTTATTGAAAGTATCAAAAAGCAGGATTTTTACAAGGGTATTTCACAGAAAAAATTAGACAGCGTAAGAAAGGAACTGAGAGAGCTTATTCAATATCTTGAAGCGAGTAATAGAGATGTGATTTACACCAACTTAATAGATTCAGAAGCTACTGTTTCAGTTAACCAGCCTAAACTAGAAACCAACTTTGGCCCATTATACAGAAGAAGAGTGGAGAGTTTTATCAGAGAACATAAATATCAACTTACTATTTCTAAATTATCTACCAATGAGCCTATTACTGCAAAAGAACTGAAGTTGTTAGAATCTATTCTTTTTGATGGTGATGAAAGGGGGACAAGAGAAGATTTTATAAAGGAGTTTGGAGAAGAACCTCTAGGAGTCTTCATTCGTAGTATTATTGGCCTTGAAATTACGGCAGCGCAATTTGCTGTTGCGGAGTTTTTAAAGGTTGGAAACTTAAGCGCCGACCAAATGACTTTTATACAAAACATTATTACCTATCTCACAAAAAATGGTACGATAGAGCCAAGCATGTTATTTGAACCCCCATTTACAAATATGAATGATCAGGGTTTATTAGGCTTTTTTGAGGATGGTGAAGCTCATAGAGTAATAAGTATTATTGAGCGAATTAATGAGAATGCACTAACCGCGTAAATTGACCAACAAACCAGATCTAAGCCGACAACTCCTCGTGTTTTCTCCACGATACTTGCGCTAGGTACTGTGTTATAAAACAAGTATTTTTGATAAAAATTTAGGAAGTTGTCAATACTAAATTGCTTCTATCCTGTGCAGCAAGGACTTCGGTTCTTGCTGTCTTTTTTTGCCCATGTTTCGGATCGTAATCTATTTCATTCTTCCACAGACTATACATTAGAACCAATAGTTTTCGCTCTACCGCTACTAAAGCTATTATTGGTTTGACTTTGTTAGGTTTAACCCGTTCATAAAATTTCCTCAACGTAGGATTCCATTGAATAGCGCTCATCGCTGGCATATATAGTGCACTGCGAATATGCTTATTCCCTTTCTTACTGATCCTCGACTTTCCTTTGTAAGCACCAGATTCTTTCAATACCACATCAAATCCTGCGTAGCTGGTCAGCTGTTTGGCATTGGTAAAGCCTGTAAAACCTAAAGTTTCACCTATCACCGTCGCAGCAGATTTAAATGATATTCCAGGAATACTTTCTAAGTGCTTAATTCTTTGATTCATTTGTGGATCACTTTTAACAAGCAATTTCATCTCCTTTTCTATTTCTAACAACTGCTTTTCAATTAATTTTAACCGCTGTCCATAACGCTTTAGCTCTGGTTTACTTTCGTAAACCGAATGCTCCACAGCATGAAGTCTATTTTGCTCCATCTGCTTCTCCTTTAATAGAAAGGATCGTTCCCGACTGAGTCCTTTTAATTGACGTAACATAGGGTCTGGCGGTGTCCACAAAGCCAACTTCCTTTCACAACCAAGCATGGCCAGCATCCGGCTATCTAAAGCATCTGTCTTAGAGCGTTGGTTTAAACTTTGAGCATAACGCTTTACTCTTCCTGATTGCATGACACTTACAGGAAATCCCTTATCATAGAGATGATATACCAAAGCTTCATGATAAATACCTGTCGACTCCATAACAATAGATATATTCTCTGGAGAACCGGCATTTTTATCTAACCATTTTACCAACTTTTTGAAACCCACTTGATCATTGCTGACTTCGAATGGATCTTCAAACTCTTTTGTAAGGCTAGCCGTTAAACGGCACAGGCAAACAGCTAAATTGTCTTTGGAGACATCAACTCCTAAGGAGAGTTTTAAAATTTGTTTCTTCATAATAATCTTTATTTTAAACTCTATTCCCCATCACTTTTGCTCGCTTTTGATACGATCTCTATTATAGGATCTAGGTACTGTTCAAGTTCTTAGAGAAGTTAATAGAAGGGTGGAATTTCTAACGCACGATATCATTGTATAAATGTATCTACCAAGACCTCCCTATCCCTTCTATTGAGTTTAATTTTTAATTCCTACTTTTAGCTAAATTACAATCTGAAAGCTAACATACGAACCAAGACCGTCAGACTGTCTAAAAACCTTCTTTTTTCTTCATAACTTTGTTGACTACTTTTTCGGGATCGTTTTCGTTCTTTTTAGCACTTTAGGTATCTTCATGCCAATCCAGGCTAACAAAGCCATTTTAATAGCATTAAATCCACCTGATCCCGTAAACCCTAATTTCTGTCCTAATCCCAAGTTTAAAAAGCTTATTTTAGTCCATAATTGGCAGTAAACTTAGGTTTTTAGACAGACTGTCGTTGGGCGTCATGCTTGGGTAACTTTATAACTTGAAGGTTATTACCAATAATTGACTTTGACAAATAAAAACGGGTAAGCCGAAAACCGATCAGAGTAGGCAATAAAATATTAAAATTAAAAATCATGGCTATTGTAATCAAATTTAAAAACAAAGGTTTCACTGCAACCAAGTATCTTGAAACAGTTAAACAGCTTGAAGCTGAAGGACTAGGAAATCCAAAAGGCAGAAGCTATCATATAAGTTATGGTGATAGTAACGAAGTAGATATTATGGATGTATGGGACAGCATGGATGATTTTGAAGCTTTTGGCAAAGTATTAATGCCGATTCTGACTTCACTTGATGTTAATCTGGGACAACCAGATATTCAGAAAGTTTTTGGGGTAGTTAAATGATAATTAAAATTATATCTCCACCATATACTTCAATATGTGGTGGGATATTTAATAAAATTAATGTGTTCGCCGAAAACGATAAAAGTAGGTATTGACATCAAAACGAAACCGACCAAAACTAAATGTGTCAATCTTTAAACGAAGTGCATAATGGAACAGGTATGCACGAACGCACAATAACTAAGTATTCGGCTCGCCGATAGGCAAGAGCTGAATATTGTGTTGACGAATCCGGTGGATT
>JBDNHN010000074.1:0-8040 GCA_041688725.1 Gillisia sp. | reverse complement strand
CTTTCTTTATAGATTAACCACAATCTTTGCTTAGTCCACAACAATCATGCTTGATCCAAAGAAATACTGATCCGGCGGACTCAGGCAAAAAAGTTATTCCCGGAGTGGTCTTCTTCGACCTCAAGGCGAAGTCGGTAGAGCATTTTACTGGTCATTCCTGGCTATTTCCAATATTTCTTTAGGGCTTCGATGGGAAAATTAACCCCCCCCGCCAAAATACGTTCGGTGATAGATACAGCAATCAAAAACGGGAGGAATCTGTTGGAAGCTCTCGTACTTATTGCTAAATTACTACCTCAATACTGAGACTGATTAGTTTCAAATATGGTTTACGAGCAACAAATTTCGAGTATTTGTTATCAGATAAATATTAATCAAAGAAATTCAGGTTTTTCTCACCATCCAAGTAAATACAATGGTGGTAAAAGAAGCAACATGGAGCTTATAATGAGTATGAAAACAATCGGGAATGCCCATTTCAACCATTTGTCGTAAGGAATATCCGCAATAGAAAGTACCCCCATCGTAACTCCGCTTGTTGGTACGATCATATTGGTAAGGCCATCTCCCATCTGAAAAGCCAGCACTGCTATTTGCCGACCAATCCCCAGCACATCGCTTAATGGAGCCATAATAGGCATGGTTAAAGCAGCCTGTCCAGAACCTGAAGGAATAAAGAAATTGAGAAAACACTGGAAAAGGAACATCAATTCAGCAGAAATATATTTTGGAGTATCACCGGCTAATTCCGCAACTGAATTCAAAATGGTATCAATAATGAGTCCTTCTTCTGCAATGATCAATAGACCTTTAGCTAAACCTATTACCAAGGCAGCTTTCATCATGCCTTGCGCTCCTTCCACGAAGGCATCGATTGCTTTGGTTACAGATAATCTATAAAGGATTGCGGATACAATTGCCAGACCTATAAACAGCGCTGCAATCTCATTGATATACCATCCAAATTCGTTGACCCCGTAAATAAGTAGGATCAGGGCCGTGAGTAATGTCAGTAGTATGATCTTTCTTCTGGAAGTTAAATGAGATATCTCTCCTTCTTTAAAACTGTCCGCAACTTTAATATCCATCCCGGCAAGCACACTTTTAGAAGGATCCTTTTCGATCTTTCTTGCATAGCGATATAATGCAAAACCTGCAATAAGGGTAAGTACAAACCAGACGACCAAACGATATCCTATACCGCCAAAAACAGGAACCTGAGCAATACTTTGCGCAATTCCGATAGTAAACGGATTCGTGATTGCCCCTGCAAAACCTACTCCCGTACCAATAACCGGAATAGCAGCACCTATAATTGCATCATAACCCAATGCCGTGGCCAGAGGAATGGTGATCAATACAAATACCAAGATCTCCTCACTCATCTTAAAGGTTGCTCCGGCTAATGAAAAAAGAGCGGTAAGAAAAGGGACTATCAAAAGTTTGTATTTTGGATTTCTTTCTGCAAATTTTATGATACTGAAAAGTCCGGCATTAATCGCTCCTGTGGCATTCAACACCGAAAAGGCTCCGCCTACAAGAAATACGAATCCAATAACGAATGCTGCGGAAATAAATCCTTTTATGGGAGCCGTTAAAAAAGCACCCAAACCTTGCGGATTTGATGCTACCCTTTCGTAAGATCCTGCTACGATCATTTCGGTGCCAGCTGCTGCTTCTCTTTCAAACTGACCCGCAGGGATTATCCAGGTAAGGATGATGAATATCACCGATATTCCAAGGATGATCGCTATGGTATCCGGAAATTTTCTAGGTAGACGAATCATAAATTTTTACTTCTATAGATTATAAAGCGAATTTTTCACCGGGTAAAACAACGCTGAGTTTAAGATCTCTGGCTCCGAGTAATCCATTTCTGGTTTTCTTATCGTTATTGGTATTCTTGAGAACGATCACCTGTGCCGCACCTATGACCTTTGCACTGTCATTTTGCACTATGATTGCGGTAGATTCATCAATACCAATAGAAAGTTCCTCAGGATTTTCAATAACTGTACTAATCAATCTGTTCATGCGCATACGCTGGATAAAGTGCTGATCTACTATCGCATTGTTCAAAAGGCCGAGGCCTTCAGCAATTTCAATATTTTCGGCTTCAATGGATCTAAAGTCTCCCGTATATTCCGGATGTTTAAATTCATTTCCTGTGATCATCTTTTTGCTCATCACCGCAGCTCCCGCACTGGTTCCTGCAATGGTAGCTCCGTTTTGATAAGCCCTTTTAATGGCATCAGAAACAGGTGAATCAAGGACAACATCCATGAATCTATTCTGATCTCCCCCGGAGATATAGATCAATCCGGCTTTCGCTAAAGAATCGAGTTGTTCAACATTCTGCCTGTTCTTCTCAAAATTGAAACCTTTTATTTTTTCAGAATCTATCCCAAGTTCCACAAATTGTTTTTTCGCATAAAAAATCGCCGAATCGGGTTCAATACTGGCCATGGGGAGGATGACGGCATAAGTATCATTTTTCAATCCGCTTACATCAATCAATTCCCTAACCAGCTCCGGTGGTCGTTTTCCTCCTCCTATTATAAACAATTTTCCTTTTGGCCTATTAGCATCTTCAGATGTCTCAATCTTTTCATTCCCGGTGTTTTCAGATCTGTCACCTGAATTACAGGAAACCCAGAATAAAGCAAGGAATAAAGAACAGGTGATTTTAAATAATCTCATAATTGTTTCAATTTAAAGAAAAAGAGGAAAATTAAATCTTTTCCTCTTCATCCCATACATATAATTTTCTTTCAGTTGCATTTACATAACCGCGATACATTCCCGCAGAGTTATAAGACATAGTTACGTTGCCATTGGAATCCACGGCAACCAGACCTCCATCTCCGCCAAGATTCCCATGGTGTTCATGAATTGCCTTATTAGCGGCATCCTCCAGAGACATTCCTGCAAATTCCATTAAATTAGAAACATAGGAAGCGACGGTAGCTCTTATGAAATATTCCCCAATTCCTGTACAGGAGACCGCGCAGGTTTTATTTTGAGCATAGGTCCCGCTACCAATAATTGCCGAATCACCAATTCTACCTTCCATTTTATTCGTCATTCCACCGGTTGAGGTAGCCGCGGCCAGATTCCCTTCAAAATCCATTGCTACAGCACCCACCGTACCTTTTTTAAAATTGGAATGATCCAGAAAGGTTTCATCTGTATTCATGGCTTTCACCTGTTTCCATTGTTCTTCGCGAAAAGTTGTATCAAACCAGGAATTCTCAACCAGTTCATGATCTAATTCACCTGCAAGCACATCGGCATTTTTTCCTGAGATCATGACGATATCGTCTCTATCCATCAATGATTTTGCAAATTTGATTGGGTTTTTTACCCTGCTGCAATTTGCCAGAGCTCCGGCTTTCAAATTCGATCCGTCCATAATGGAGGCTTCGAGCAGGTGTTTTCCGTTTCTGGAATAGACGGCGCCCTTACCGGCATTAAAATGGCTGCTATTCTCCAGAACAACTACCGCAGCACAAACAGCATCAATTGCTGTACCTCCATTTGCAAGGATCTTTTCTCCCGCCCCAAGGCTGGCATAAAGATCTTTTAATATTAGGGCTTTATCTGCAGCTAATAAATTTTCTTTTTCCATTACTCCGGCACCTCCATGGATGCAAAGAGAATATTTATCTTTTTTCGTCATTATTTTTAGTTATTGAATATCTGTCTGCAGTTGGATAAATCTGCAGAATTATGCTGGTTCAAATATATGTAGTCTTATTCTGGAAGTCCTGCGCCTATTCAAACAAGAACTGCCAGTTAAGACTACCAAAATTAAACACAAACTCTTTTTAGTAACCGGGGTTTTGGATTAATGTTCCTTCTGAAATGGTTATTTCGCGTTGCGGAATAGGATAGACAGTACGAAAATATTCTATTCCAAGAATCGATTCGGCTCTACCAAGTCGCACTATATCAAACCAACGATGTCCTTCGAAAGCCAATTCTCTGGCTCGTTCCTCAATAAGCACGTCGACAAATGAATCGAAATCTGAAGCTTCTTCAGCAGCAATCGGCCGTGAAGGCAGTGACCTGGTCCTAACCTTGTTAAGGTCCTCCAGTGCAAGGTCTAGTTCTCCCAGTCTTGCTCTAGCCTCAGCTCTGATTAGATAGATCTCTGAAAGTTTCAAAATAATAGCGTTCCCATCAAGGGTCGCATCATTGGTACCGTATTTATCTACAAAAACTACCCGCCCATCATCATAGTAAAGATCACCCCTGGGATCATCATCATCACTAACAGCTGCATAAAAATCTTCGTAACTAGCGGAAACCTCCGGCGGAGAAACTGAAAAATATTCGGTTAGATTATTTCCATCTGTTTCGGTGAATTGGAGTTCAAAAATCGATTCCGAAGAACCTTCATTTTCATATATATCATTGTAATTCCCATTCAGATCATAATCGGGATTACCCAAAACAAGCGTTGCATATTCCACTGACAGTTCATAATTCCCTGCGTAAAGATATACCCTTGCCAAGAGAGCTTCAGCAGATCCTTTTGAAATCAGGAAATTTCCACTGTTATATTCCATAAGGGAAGCAGCCGTTTCAAGATCTGAGATTATTTGGTCAAATGAAGCAGAAACTGAAGATCTACCAATAGTTTTGGCAGTTTCATCATCTATATATTCTGTGAAAACAGGTACTCCAAATTCTGAATTCATGTCTGTGAACTGACCAAATTGCCTAAGAGCGTCAAAAAGGCCTAGAGCTCTAAAAAAATGAGCTGTACCTTCTGAGTTAGGAATATCAAGCCCCAGTTCTTCAATTTTCTGAAGGATCAGATTACTAGAGTTTACCAATGCATAAGAATCTACCCAACTGCTTTCCAAATAAATACTGGAAGCCGGTATAATAGCATTGTCTAATTGAGCAAAACGCTCACGGAATCCTGTAGCATCGGCAATCCCACCTGTTAAAGCCTGGGCCATTATAAATTCGCCACCGTAATAAGTGCCGCTTTGAGCAATACTGTATAATCCGGTTACAGCAGATTGTGCGGAAATTTCGTCTGTAATCGCTTCAGTAGAACGAATCTCGTCATCAAGTTCTACATCCAACACGTCACTACAACTGGCTAGAGATCCTAGAAGTAGTGTTATTATTAAAAATTTATTTATGTTTTTCATAACCGTTTTTTAAAATGAAGCGTTAAGTCCAATAGTGATCGTGCGTGCCTGTCCAAGGGTTCCGAAGTCTTCACCCTGCAGGATGTTAAGGTCTGTTTGATTAGAAGTATTGGTGGAAACTTCTGGATCAAATCCTAAGTAATCTGTGATGGTTAACAGGTTTTGTCCTTGTGCATAGAAATTGAGACGACCTAATCCCATAGAGTCTACAATTTCTGAGGGAAGATCATAGCTTAATCTCAAAGTTTTCAGCCTGATAAAATCACCGTTTTCCAGGAATTGCGTGCTGAATCTTTGCAGCTGCCCGCCTTCAGTAGATGGACGTGGCACATCTGTTTGCTGTCCCGGCTCTCTCCAGTAATTATTATACACTCTTTCGCTAATATTACCATAGGGTATTCCGCTCCTTGTAAAACCAAAATTCTCATAAGCATGTCTACTCTGGTTAAAGATCTTATTCCCCCCTGAGAATTGAACGTTTGCCGTAAGACTAAGACCTTTGTAAGATAATGTATTCTGCCAACCACCAAAATAGTCTGGAAGGGCACTACCCACTACTTGGCGATCATCAAAATCTATGACCCCGTCATTATTTACATCTTCGAACATAGCATCTCCGTTTTGTGGATCAACACCTTGATATTTTATCAAATACAAGGTACTTACTGCCTCACCTTCTTTCAGAATATGACTTCTACCAACGATTTCGCCATCATTTAGCAATGTTTTGATCTCATTATCCAAAAACGAAAAGTTCACTCCGGAAGTCCAGTTAAAGCCTTCCCCCTGTATAATATCTGCGTTCAGACTAAATTCAAATCCCGTATTTTGAATTTCTCCGATATTTTGAAAAACAGATCTAAACCCTGTAAGTCCCGATACATCCGCGCTTAACAAAAGGTCTTCCGTTTTCTTTTTATAGTAATCGGTGGTTACCCTGATTCTTTGGTCCCATAAACCAAGATCTAATCCAATGTTAAGTTGCTTGGTCTTTTCCCATTTCAGATCAGGATTTTCAAGACGGTTAGGAGCAATACCCGGTCTGCCATTATATCCTGCAGTCAATGAATAAGTACCTACCCAGTTTGAAGAGATTTCCTGGTTTCCGGTAAGTCCGTAACTCGCTCTTAATTTCAAATTGGAAATAGATTCCAGATCAAAGAAATCTTCTTCGTTAACTCGCCAGGCCACAGATCCAGAAGGGAAATATCCGTATTGATTGTCTTCTCCAAAACGTGAAGATCCATCGGCTCTTAAGGTAAATGCAAATACATATCTGTTGTCAAATGAATAATTCGCACGACCAAAGAAGGATTGTAAACCAAACTGGTTTTTACCGGAAATACTTTTAATAATTGTACTGGCTGCAGAAATACTTGTAGTATTATTGGTTGCAAATCCTACCCCGATCTGATCTGAAAACTGAGCTTTGGTGTCCTGTAGCGTCCATCCGGCTAAAAGATCTAGATCGTGTTTTTCTCCAAATGTCTTATTGTAATTAAGGGTATTTTCTAGTTGCCAGTTGGTTTCTTCATATGTAGCGAAACTTGCTTCACCATCATCAGATTTGTTAGTGCCTGCAGGTACAAAAGATTCTTCTACAAAATTGGAATATGCAGTAGAAAATGCTGATTTAAAAGTAAGGTCTGGGATGATATCCCATTCAGCAAAAGCGGAAGCCTGAAAACGGGTACTTCGTGAATCATTAATATACTCTTCAGCAATTAACACCGGGTTTTCCAGAGGCCACCAAGTATTATAACTAAATGGATTCGTGAATTCACCATTTTCGTCCCTGATAGGTGCCGTTGGATCCCAACCCTGAGCGTTAATGATAACACCGTATTCGTCATTTTCATTAATGGTACGATCATGATTACTACGATTAACGAAAATGGTAGTTCCTATTTTAACCTTGTCATTAATATCGTGATCCAGGTTTAAACGGGTGCTCAACCGGTCAAATTCCTGACCAATCTGGATTCCTTCCTGCTTGAAGTAATTTCCACTAAGATAGAATTTCGTTTTCTCTGAACCACCACGGGCGCTGATATCTAAATTATGAGTAATGCCCGTTCTAAAGATTTCATCATAAATATTAGTGCTTACTCCATTGGAAGTATCTATAAAATCAAAATAATTTTCTCCCAGTCCGTCAAATTCTGCCGCGGTATTGAAAAATTCCTTAAAGCGTTTAGGTCCAACAAGATCAGGTGTATTTGTAATGGTAGACAAACCTGTATAGTACCCAAGATTTACAATTGTTTTACCTGTTTTACCTCTTTTGGTAGTAATGAGCACCACCCCGTTCGCACCCCGGGAACCGTAAATGGAAGCTGCAGCGGCATCTTTCAAAATGGTGATAGATTTAATATCATTTGGATTAATATCTGCAAGGGGATTGGTAGGTTGGATATTACTATTCAAAGCCGAATTATTCCTGGAAACCAAGGGAACTCCATCTACAATGAATAAAGGCTGACTACTTGCTGAAATCGAAGAAACTCCACGGATATTCACGTTAATCGCTGCACCCGGAGTTGCTGAGGATGAAGAAATATGAACACCCGGAGTTTGACCCTGCAAGGCCGTCTCGAAACTCGCTGCCGGATTTTTTCCAATTTCTTCAGTGTTGATTGTTTGGATACTACCACTGATGTCTTTTTCTTCTTGAGTTCCGTAACCTACAATAACCACTTCATCTAAAGTATTGTCCGAAGCCAGACTTACATTATAAGAATTAGACTCAGTTAAATTGACAGTTTTAGACTGGAAACCTACAAAGGAAACTTCAAGTGCCTGAGTTCCTTCCTGAATTTTAATAGAGAAATTTCCGTCAAAATCGGCTACTACACCACTATTAGAATTGGGT
>JBDNHN010000505.1:0-2546 GCA_041688725.1 Gillisia sp. | reverse complement strand
GCAGTCCAGCTTACCGTTTATGCGGGAGGAATTGTAGTCTTGATAATTTTCTCTGTTCTTCTGGTTCATCATATGGAAATGGAGATGGAAATAGCAAAAATATCCAAACAAGTGCTAACCGGATTAGCCTGTTTATTAGGGCTTGGCGTTTTTTTATCCGCAATTTATTCCCACGAATTTAGTGTTGTTGAAAATACTCTTACCACAACAACAACTGCTGAAATTGGAATGGGGCTCTTGAGCTACGATGTCGGCGGATTTATTTTGCCGTTCGAAGTGATAAGCGTGCTATTATTAGCCTCGATGATTGGAGCGATAGTTATTGCAAAAGGGGGAAAACTTGAAAATGAGGAAACGGAAATAGTTGGAAATCCGGAGACGAAAGACCAAAAATAGTCTTAAGACAATAGATAAAAATCAGAAAAATTTTGAATTTGAAATTTTGAATTGTTATAAAAGAATCGATACTTATTGATAAATCATATTTGATTTGAAGAATAGGATGATATCATCTATAAAAAACAGGAATTAATGAAAAAGAATTATAGTCCCCAAACATCGGTCACCCGTCTTCGGACTTCGGTCTTCAAAAAACACACATTATGATAGCAGGAATTAGCATTTACGAAATACTCACCCTAACCTCTATCCTTTTTTTTATAGGTATCTACGGATTTATCACCAGAAAAAACCTGATTTCAATTTTGATTTCATTAGAATTAATTTTGAATGCTTCAGCTATAAATTTTGTTATTATCAACAAATATTTATTTCCGGAAAACTTACAAGGTGTTTTCTTTTCAATTTTTATTATAGCGGTGGCCGCTGCTGAAACTGCTCTGGCTGTTGCTATAATTATTAACCTTTACAGACAAATTAGCTCTGTAGAAGTTAAAGACACTGAAATTATGAAGTTTTAAAAATAAGTACTTAAAGTGAACTAAATTAAAAAGTGCCTAAAGTTATATATGATGGACAATAAAGAGTTTGGCAGACAATTGGAAAAAAGAACTAAAGATTTTGCAATTAGCATTATTAAATTATCAATAAAACTACCTCTGACAGCAGAAGGAAAAGTCCTAAAAAACCAATTAACAAAATCAGGCACAAGTATAGGAGCCAATTATAGAGAAGCAAATCGTTCAAGAAGCAAAGCAGATTTTAAGAATAAAATAAAAATATGTGAAAGCGAGGCAGGTGAAACTGGGTATTGGTTGGAAATCATATCCTTTTTTAATTGGGGAGATCCTGAATTAGTTGAGCAAACAACGAAGGAAGGCAGTGAAATCCTGGCAATTTTCACATCAATCGGAAAAAAATTAAATCTTTAGGCAATCTAGGCATTTTAGACACTTAAAAACTAATTAAAAGAAAATGAATCTAAGTTACATTCTATTAATTCCGTTAATTCCTTTAGCCGTTTTTTTACTGTTGGGGTTTTTAAATAAAAAAATTAAACCGGCAGTTTCCGGATACATTGGTGTATTGGGATTATCAGCTTCATCTTTGCTGTCATTTTATGCGGCTTACCAATACTTTCTTGTTCACGGGAAAGTAGAGGGCGTTTTCCAGACTTTTGTCGAGAAAACAGTTTGGCTCAACTTTACCGAAACCTTACATATTGATATGGGGATTTTAATTGACCCAATATCGGTAATGATGCTGGTTGTGGTTTCTACAGTCTCATTAATGGTACATATCTACAGCAGAGGCTATATGAAAGGTGATGATGGATATACCAGGTTCTTCGCCTATTTATCATTATTCTCCTTTTCCATGTACGGATTGGTTTTAGCGACAAACCTTTTCCAGATCTACATTTTCTGGGAATTGGTTGGGGTTTCATCCTATTTATTGATTGGATTCTACTACACAAAAACTTCAGCAATAGCTGCCGCAAAAAAAGCATTTATTGTAACCCGGTTTGCCGATTTGGGTTTCCTAATCGGAATTTTGATCATTGGTTACTATGCCGGCACATTCGATTTTGAAACTTTAAACAATCCTGAAGGAAGCGTTATTTTAAATTGGGCTTCCACCTCATTTATGGGATTATCAGTTATCACCTGGGCACTGATCTTGATCTTTGTTGGTGGTGCCGGCAAATCGGCCATGTTTCCGTTACACATTTGGTTACCGGACGCGATGGAAGGTCCAACTCCGGTTTCGGCTTTAATTCACGCGGCAACTATGGTAGTGGCCGGTGTTTATCTTGTGGCCCGGTTATTCCCAATGTATTATTTTGTGGAAGATGGCTTTGTCTTAAATATTGTGGCTTATGTAGGTGCTTTTTCCTGCGTATTCGCCGCCATAATAGCCATCACTCAAACCGATATAAAGCGTGTGCTCGCATTTTCAACCATGTCACAAATAGGTTATATGATGTTGGCTTTAGGGGTTTCAAGTTACGATGGACATGAAGGAGTTGGTTATATGGCTTCTATGTTCCATTTATTTACCCACGCAATGTTTAAAGCCTTATTATTCCTGGGCGCAGGTTCAGTTATACACGCCGTACACAGCAACTATCTGAAAGATATGGGTGG
>JBDNHN010000073.1:0-3251 GCA_041688725.1 Gillisia sp. | reverse complement strand
TACAAGTATAAAATACAGTACTTTTCTCACTTGATTTAATTGAAACATTTGTTTTTTACGTACCCTACTATATGGAATTTAAATATGCTTTTTAAATGAAAAATTATAAAAATATTTTTAAAATTTTGCCAATGCCTTGTCTTTTGCTGGAACCAAAAGACGGCCATTTTTTTATAAAGGACGCAAATGAAAGTTATTTTAAGGTAACTGATAAAACAAGGGAAGAATTGTTTGGAATGAGCATCCCCGAGGTTTTTCCAGAAAATCCGGAACAACTTGGAAGCCACTGGAAAGAGATACACAACTCCCTTAATAGAGTATTAATTTCGGGGAAACCTGAAAGAATTGATAATTTAAGATATGATTTGCTAATCCCCGGTCTCAATGAATTTGAGGAAAGATACTGGCAGATGGAAAATATTCCAGTTATAGACGATCTAACCGGTATTGTTAATTACATGCTTTTTATTGTCCTTGATAAAACTTCAGAAGTCCTGGAACAGGGAAAGAGTCCCGAGTATGAGGAAGAATTCGCTTAATAAAGAAGATGTTAAAATAATTATTAAACGCTCCACAATCAAGATGAATGTCAGGGTATGACTTTGATGTCTTTTTGCTCAACCTCGCAGGAAAAGCGGATAGTAAAACACTTGGTTTAAGTTCAATGTGAAGAGAATTTTACAGAAGAAAAAAAAGAGAGTTGCTTTCCTTCGTAAAAAAAACCCTGTATATGTTGTGGTTACAAACAGTATACCTGTGGAAATTGACTTGGCCTGATTTCTTGCACATATTATGAGTGAGTGAAGTCTGGAAAAAATGGTCGGTTGTCAGAAAGCAACTGGAAATAGGAAGTATATATCCAAAGGAGGGTTTTTCTCCTTAAATTAAACGAATTTCCTATTTCTTAAAAGTCAGGGTAAAAGTAGTTCCGATATTCACTTTACTTTCCACAGTTATTTTTCCGCCTAAACTTTGCAGATGGCTTTGCACCAGATATAGCCCGATCCCTTTGCTGTCATGGCTATGATGGAAACTTTGGTGTAAACCGAAAATCTTATTTTCTGCATTGTCCATATCAAAGCCAATCCCATTATCCGAAAAAATAATCTGGATTACATTATTGATTTGACGTGAGCTTATGGAAATTACAGTATCAACTTTTGGATTTGAATATTTAATTGAATTTGAGATCAGGTTAAGAAATATGCTCTGAAGGTAAAAGGAACTGAATCTTAGCTCTGGCACTTCAGAAAAATCTATTTCAAACCTCGCTTTCGAATTTGTAATCAAAGTATTTATTGAATTCCGCACAATTTTCAGGATATCATCTAAATTCAAAACTTCAACCTGTACGTTTATTTTTTTCTCTCCGCTTATTGCATCAACATATTTGTTGAGGGTGCTTTTCATGTTAAGGGTAGAGGTGTTGAGTAATTCTATATATTCCAGTGTTTCACTGTCCTCAATTTTTGAAAGGTCCAACAGACTGAACAGGGAAAGGAGATTGTTAACCGGGGATCTCAGGTCGTGGGAGGTGGTATAAGAAAATTGTTTAAGATCGGCATTTAATTTTGCCTGGTTGATAAGAAGTAAATTGCGTTCTTCCTCCAACTTTTTCACATGGGTAATATCTTTTGCTATGGCATAAATCAACTCATTTTCCGGTTCAGAGATTGAAGTCCAGGACAGCCAAACAAGGTTCCCATTTTTGGTTACATACCTATTTTCAAAATTTAACAATGGGATATCCTTTTTTAGGTGTTCCCTGAAGCGGGAAGTGAGAATTTTATCTTCACTATATATAAAATCACTAATAGGAGTATTCATTAACTCATCAAAACTGTAGCCAAGCAAGTTTGAAAAAGCCGGATTCACTTTTTTAATAAATCCGTCATATCCCGCAATGCAAAGAATATCAGGCGTTAGTTGAAAAAAACGTTCAAGATTAAAATCCGTTTTGGATTCCAAATTAAGGATATTCAACTTATTCGAGTTTTGCATATTCGAGAGAATTATAGTAAAAGTAGGTTTATCATTTCGCAATTTAAGAAAATATTTATTGGTTCTTTCCCTAGATTTAAAACCAAGGATCAAATAATAATAATTATATTTTTCCGAAATCAAAAATTTCAAAATTCAGGGAGAAAACCAGTCAACTTTATTTAGACCTGTGCTAAATGCAAACCAAAAATTACTAACAGTGAAACTTATCTTTGTTCTTTCCGAAGCACCTCCAATGGTGGACTTTTAATAACGCTGATACTGTTTGCCAGACCAATGATCATAACTAATAAAGTAATTCCGGGGAATAACACGAGGAATGGGAACATAGAAGGAATAAATGGGGAATCAAATACAAGCCATGCGAGCAATTGGCTGCTAATGGTGGATAATAAAATTCCGGACAGGGCACCCAAAACCCCCAGGTACATATATTCCAATGCGAGGATTTTAAGGATCTGGTCGCTTTTGGCCCCGATAGTCCTTAAAAGAACACTTTCCTTTATCCGCTGATATTTACTGGTTCGCACTGCTCCCAAAAGAACAATGATGCCGGTAAGTATACTAAAAAAGGCCATAAAGTTGATGATCCAGGAGATTTTGTTCAGAAGTCCTTCAATAACGCTAAGCACTTGTCTTAAGTCGATAATGGAAACATTTGGGAATTTACGCACCAATTCTGTTTGAAGTGCGGCTGAAGCTTCTTCATTTGGGACATTGGTTGTAAGTACCCGAAACTGGGGAGCATCTTCCAAAACGCCTTTTGGAAAAACGATGGAAAAATTCAATTGCATCCGGCCCCAGTCAACGGTCCTGATACTTCCTACAACTGTGTTCAACAATACGCCTTGCACGTTAAATGAAATTTTGTCTCCCACCTTTACATTTGCATCTTTGGCAAAATTATCACTAATAGAAATAGGCACCAGATCGGATTTCTCTACTTCTGTGGTCCATTTTCCCTGTTCAAGGATTTCAGACGCAATTAGGGAATCCCGGTAGGTAACCCTAAATTCGTGATCCAGGATCCAGCCGTTCACGCTGGAAGCAGTGTCTTTTCGGATTGCATTCACCGGTATGCCAGCGAGGCTTTGAACTCTCATGGTAACAATAGGAATATCATCCAGAACTGGTAGATTATTTCCTGTAATGGTTTTGGCGATCGCTTCTTTTTGTTCTGTCTGCACGTCAAGCAGGATCATATTTAGGCTGTTGGAGTTTGTCTCCAGAGATGTCTGAGCCAGCAATAC
>JBDNHN010000504.1:0-6165 GCA_041688725.1 Gillisia sp. | reverse complement strand
CCCTGGCATACACGTCATCCCCCAATTTAAAGTTGGTGACTTCCGTCCCTTTTTCCACAATCACACCGCTCACATCAAAGCCAATCGTGCTGGGAACTGACAATGGGACCATATCTTTTAAACCACCACTCACCAGTTTGAAACCAATTGGATTGAGTGACGCTGCTTTGGTTTCAATAAGAATATCCGTAGCGTTGATTGATGGCTTTTCTATTTCGTTTATTGACAAACCGTCTTTAAGTTCGCCGTATTTTACTATTTGTAATGCTTTCATAATTTATTTAAGCGGCCTGTCGTTGCGCCAGGCTGCTTTTATTTTACATTTCATTAATTCCCATCAACCGGTTGAGCTATATCTGTATTTCTGGTCTTCTCCGACAGGATCTTGATCCATTCATTGATCAGATCCTTTATTTGCAATACATCAGATAATTTGATGTTTTCATTGAGCAATGTTTTAAGAAGCTGTTCGGGAATGGGCCTGGCCCCGGTTTTCAACTCTCTTCCCTTTTCCGTTAACTGTACAATTACACAGCGTTCGTCCTGACTGGAACGAGTGCGTTTAAGCAGCTCCATTTTCTCCATGCGCTTGAGCAAAGGCGAAAGAGTATTGGTATTAAGCATCAGCTTCTCGCTAATCTTGTTTACTGAAATCTCATCGGTTTCCCACAATACCATAAGCACCAGATATTGTGTGTAGGTGAGGCCTATTTCGTCCAGAAACGGCTTATATGCTTTCGTGATCAGACGAGAAGCCGAATAAATAGGAAAGCAAATTTGATTTTCCAGTTTTAGGTTTGAATCATCCATGATTTACCGCTTTTTCGTGATTAGGTGTTCTCCATGCTTTCCATGAACCTGCCGACCATAAAGCCCAGGCGATAAGTACCGGTTGGAAAAACAGTCGAATTAGCCGTGCCTGATCTGAGTTTAATGCTCCAAACGCATCTTTGCCGTCAAGGTACTGCGCCACATTTCCGGGAAAGACCAGTACAAAAAACAAGGCCAGCGCCCATCCGAATCTCACTCGTTCCTTTTTCCAAAAAGCCAGGCCAAGGCCCAGTGCCATTTCAACTATACCCGATAAAATTACTACCAAATCCTTGCTTAGCGGAATCCAATCAGGAACTTGTGCCTGAAAATCTATTCGGTTAAAACTTAGGTGGCTAAATCCGGCATAGACCATGAAAATGGCCAATAGGATTCTAAAAATGTTTTGTGTCAAAGTTGTTTTAACTTGTCTTTTCATATTCTTTTATTAAAATCGCGAGCGTTTATATCGTGTACGATGCAAATGTAAAAGGTTTTTTTAGAATTCCAAACTTATGAATAAGAACGAGCAAATCCTTAAGGGAATTTTAACTAATGAAACAGCTAGCTTTGTTTATTTGGATCTTAAGAAAGAGAATTAATATGATTTATTCTCTTTCTTAAGATGACAAACTATTTCCCCCATGTGTTGTTTAAGTCGAACTATTTTAAAAAATCAGGATCGGCATACTTTGGATTTGGGTATTTGTAAAATCCTTCCCCACTGCTTACCCCCATTTTCCCTTTATCAATAAAATCTGATTTAATAATGGCAGCACGCTCAAGCCTGCTTTGATCTCCCAATCTTTTGCCCCAAAGCATACTTACATTGTATGCTGTCTGGAGACCTACCTTGTCCAGAATACCAAAGGGGCCTATTTTCGTCCTCATAGAAATCATCCAGGTTTTGTCAATGCTTTCAAAATCGGAAATTCCGTTAAAAAATAAATCTTGTGCTGCACTGAGTAATGGAACCAGTAAGGAATTTAATATGTAGCCATTTTGCTCTTTGTGTATTGGAATGGGTATCATCCCAATTTCAGAGGCAAACTTTACAACTCTTTCAAATATTTCAGGATTGGTTCCCGTATGCCCCATCACTTCTCCAATATTAGTGTCCCATATTCCATTTGCAAAGTGCAGCGCTAAAAACCTTCCAGGACGGCCTGTATAAACAGCATAATCGCTAGGCAAGGTGCTAGAAGAATTGCTGGTAAAAATTGTTTTTTCCGGTGCCACTTTAGCCAGTTCTTGGTAAAAGCTTTTTTTAATTTCAATATTTTCAGGAATAGATTCACTCACTAAATCAGCGTTCTTTACAGCTTCCGCCAAATTCGTTGAATAGCTTAATCTGCTTAAAGTCTGTTCAATTTCTTCTTTCGTAGCTCCTTTACTCGTCCGGAACAATTCAGCATATTGTTTGTGGAATGATTTACTCGCTTCTAATCCTTTGTCAAAAGCATCATAGACTACTACATTAAATCCCATGAAAGCTGTCTGCCAGGCGAT
The DNA here is from genome assembly GCA_041688725.1 of Gillisia sp. Lineage (GTDB taxonomy): Bacteria > Bacteroidota > Bacteroidia > Flavobacteriales > Flavobacteriaceae > Gillisia. The sequence goes on along the minus strand of JBDNHN010000504.1, from coordinate 3,846 downwards.
TTGTGAACCTAATGTTCCCCCTCCTGCAATTGTTACATTTTCTATTTTCATCATGTTTATATTTAAAATTATCAGATTTTTTTAGCTTGGCTACAACGAGTTTGAATAAGATTTGTGCGACTGGAAAATCTTTTGTTGAATGTTTGTCGGATTGTACCAGATCAAATTTGAGTATAAATTACATAGTGGGTTGTACCAGTTTTTATTTTACGATTTCAAACATTCTTTCAGTTTGATCTGCCTCCCATTTAATAAGGTCATTATACCAAACTTTGGTAACAATAGTATTTGAACCATTTTTGTCAATCTCAGTTTTGATAATATCAGAATCAGATTGAGAAAACTCAATTTTTGTTTCGGAATAATTATTTTCGACAATTACCGTACTTGGAAAAATCCCTAAATATTTCCCGTCTTCTCTTTCAATAATTCTAATTCCTTTTGGGGAATCTAAATTCCCTTCAAAATATTTCACCCATTCATTATTGATTTTATGATAAATATTAATATTAGATTCATTCAGGCCGCCGTTTTCCAATTCAAATAGATTTTCGCCATTTTCATTTACGTATTTTACTGATATTCCAATATCAATATTAGTACAACAATCTATTCCATCTTCATCGTCTGAACAACCTATAAAAAGAATTCCGATAATAATTAATGATAGTATTTTTTTCATTTTAGTATAATTTTATTTGTTAAACAGCTATCAATTTGTCCTTTTGGTTTCATCTATTTTTTTACAACGAGTTTGTATAAGATTTGCTTGTTGAATGTTTGTCGGTTTGGACTACATCCAATTTGAGCATAAATTATACACAGTGATATAAGCGGTTTTTATTTGTTTTTAAGCTCCTCTCTATAGAATTAAAAGGCAAAGTAAATTTAAAATCACTGCCCTTCCCTAATTCACTTTCTACCCAAATTTCACCTCCTTGTTTTTCTATAAATTCTTTACAAAGTATTAAGCCTAAACCTGAACCTTTTTCGTCTGCTGTTCCGGCGGTTGTGATATTAGAATCAATTTTAAATAATTTATTTCGAGTTTCTTCATTCATACCAACTCCATTATCTGAAACAGTAATTTCGATATAGTTTTGATTTTTTACCGCGTAAACAGTTATTTCCCCGTTCGAATTTGTGAATTTTATCGCATTGACAATAAGATTTCGCAATACTATATTTAACATATTTACATCCGCATAAACTTCAATATCATCTGTCTGAATATAATTTAATGAGATGTTTTTAATTTTTGCATTGGAATTTGATATTTCCAATATATTATGGAAAACAGAAGATAAATTTAATTTTTCCGATTTATAAATAAACTGTCCTGTTTGCGATTTTGCCCAGTTTAACAAATTATCAAGTAAAATAAGCGTGTTTTTGGCTGATGAATTAATAATCCCTACATACTTTTCAGATTCAGCAACTTCAAAATTTTCTGTGTTGTCAATTAACAGTTCCGAAAAGCCTAAAATGGCGCAAAACGGACTTCTTAAATCGTGTGCTATTATTGAAAATAGTTTGTCTTTAGTAGCATTGAGCTCCTTCAGGCGGATTTCATTTTCTTTAATAATTTGTTCTGCACGTTTCCGTTCTGTAATATCACGAACGTTAAGGACAACCGATTTAATTACAGGATTATCTAATTGATTGGTACCGTATGCTTCCAGATAAACCCAACTTCCATTTTTATGACGATGTCGGTATTGCGTTCCTCCATTTGCTTTATTTCCAATTATGTCAAGAAAGTCTTTTTTCGTTGTTTCCTGATCTTCCGGATGAATCATCTTTTCAAATACAGAAATGTTAATTAGCTCCTCTTGTTTATATCCCAGAATCTTCTCACATGATTCACTCACATAATGCTGAATACCACTGGAATCGATAAGTATGAGCATATCAAACGAATTCTTGATGAGTTGTTTAAATCTGTTGCAATCCCCAATTAAATGATCTTCTATTTGCATTTCTAATTATTTATATATGTGTTCAGTCTTCCCTTTCGATTTTTAATGGTTTATAACGGTTGGTATATGAAAAGTGGGCCAGTTGATAAGCACTTACTTTCAGTTTTGCAATTAGCCATATTTCCCGTTTTATATTTACCTCTTCTTTTTTCTAAAATACAGATTAAAAATGTAGAGGACTTTGCAAATATGCATAAGCCTTTGTTTAAGCACTTTTTGCCCTATTTCTTAAATACATTGTTGTGCTTTCGTACTTTCTAATCTTTGTCCTCCGAGCCATTTACTATTCTTGAAATAATTCCTTTTTGGTCCGTAAATTCGGCTATTATTACACCTGCCAAATGGACTGCTATAAATGCTAACAGGTAGTAAATACCTAGAACGTGGATTTCTTCCATCGGCTTTTTAAATTCTTTTGGTCCTAATTCTATAATAAGTCCGGTAGCAAGCGAAATAATGACACAGAGGTAAAAAATGATATATGTCCATTTCTGAAATTTCATTTTTGTGGGTAGGTTTTTACCAAAAGGATTTTGAATCTTCATATGTCCGAATGCAGGAAGTATGAAACGAATACTAAATAATCCAACCAATACATAGCCAATGTAAATATGCCAATTCCACATTGGTTGTCTTATCTTTTTTGCTAGAACAATGAGTTGTTCCTGAGATAAAAACTGGCCGGTACCACTCAGGTAATCCTGTATGATAGCTGCCATGCTATACTTATTCATCCACGTTAATCGCAAAAAAATTGTAATTAACAATAGCAGAAATGAAACAGCTATCGCCCAATGAATTATTCGATATACCTTAGAATACTTTATTTTTTCCATTATGTTCGTTTTTGGTATATAGCACAACTATGACTGCTTTGGGCAGTGTCTGTCCGTTATTTTCCTGCTTGATATTATTCCAAATATTTACCTAAACCAACCCTTGATTACTTCATTTCTCTTTAGCTACCCTTAATTGAAGGTTTAACTTGTTATATCCATAGCAATTTAGTCTTTTAAGACAGATTATTATAGAAAAACTCCATATTTATTATCGTTTTTTAAAGATTTATTAATTTTCCTCCTTTCCCAATTCCTTATAAAATAATAAAAAAAACAATCTCTTCTTTTGGAGGAATTAGAAAATTAAAGTGCTGCATGTCAAATGATTAGCATAAATTTAGTTAACTAATAATCAGTAGAGTAGAAACTATAATTTAAACAGGCGGTCCTCGAAAAGCCATAAGAGTAGAGATCCTTAATTTATTAAATTCAAATACAATGAAGAACATCAAGTATTTATTCGTTATGGTATTTGTGGTACTGTAATCTGTATCCTGTAATAGTGATGATGATAGCGGCAATACCAATGCTTTGGTAGGCACCTGGAGAGTTATAGAAATAGTGGACGGGGAAGAGATAAAGGTGACAGCGACCTTCAATGCCAATAATTCCGGGACCATGGTTATTGTAAGTACCTTTGAAGGAGAAACGCAAACGGAAACTGATAATTTTATCCGGAGCACCAGTGGAAACAAACTAACCGTTACAACAAGTGGTGACGAACCTGAAATTTCAACCTATGCCATTAATGGGAATAAACTAACAATCACCGATGAGGATGGCTTCACACTTGTATTGACAAAACTCTAAGCCTGATGCAATAATTTCTGTCACCCGGGATTTAATTATTATCTGAAAATCATAAAACCCATTAATTAATTTTAATGGGTTTTATTTGCTTCAAAATGAATTATGTGACCTCGCCAAGAATCGAACTTGGATCTAAAGTTTAGGAAACTTCTATTCTATCCGTTGAACTACGAGGCCCTTATTTTTAATGAGTGCAAATTTATAAACTTCTGAGTAGT
>JBDNHN010000072.1:0-7818 GCA_041688725.1 Gillisia sp. | reverse complement strand
GTTTGTAAACTGGCGATATTCTGAATTTGTGATTTCAGTTTCGTCCATATAAAAGGTTCGGACTGTTACTGTTTTGGGAGGAGCATTTTTCATGTCGGCGATATCATCATCAGATTTCCCCATAATAAAAGCGCCACCCGGGACCAATGTCATACCATAAGGCTTCTCCGGATTCCACTTTTTCCCTTTTGCGCCTACCAGTTGCCCGCGATCGCCGCGACTACAACCGGCAATAATTGCAAGGATAGCAATAAGCGAAATAAATTTCTTCATAATTTTTTTCTGGTTATGACTTTTTTGATTTAATAAGTAAACGTATCTAAATATTTTTTAATAAACAAAAGTTTAATAAAAAATGCTGGTAATATTGTATGCCTGTATATTTTTAAATTTCGTTCTTTCGCTTGGTTTTATACCACCGCTCTGGGACTACCTGGTTGCAAGCCTCCAGATAATCTTCATAGCTGCAAGGTAATAACGTGTGCTTTTTTAATTTAGTATTGGAATTTGAAATAAATGGGATTTCAATCCACCATCTTCCGCTAATTGGGCTTTTAAAAAACACCAGTACATCATCCTCTACGGGGACCTGATATTTTATAAATTCTCTTTTAGCTGAAACAGTATTTTCATTTGTCCGGTAATTCACTCCCTCAATAAAATACCACAGCATTTGAGCTATCAGCATATTCCCAACTTTGGGATAGTCTGAAGTATATTCATAGATCCCAAAAGAGGAAACTTTATCGCTTATCCCTGCATAACGAGCCAGGGCACAAATTTCCTTTCCGTCAAAACCATTGGGCGAGTTGTGGTTAGTTCCGCCTATTGCTGCAGAAGATATGCTTCCCAAATCCAGTCCTACCAAATTGGCATTGCGCATTACAGGCTCTACCAAACTGATATTACTATGGACTTCCCCTAACCTGTATGCATCAAAAAACAGGCGTTCCATCAATTTTATTTCTTCCTGTGAATTGAAATATGTCTGGTACCCCACACTGGAATAGTTGAATAAATTATAAGGTTTATTCACAACTATCTTGCCCACGTAAGACCTATTGCTGATTGGTTCTTCCGCATCTCCCAAATCGAATCGGCTGTCTACATTAACCAGGTTCACCATTTGTTCCAACCGGTCGTAGGCACGATATTGCGCATAGATCAAATCCTGGCTTCCGCCTAGAATAACAGGGATGATCCTTTTTTTTATCAAGGCAGAAACCAATGATTGTAATGCAAAATAGGTGTCTTCTACAGTTTCTCCTTTTTGGATATCTCCCAAATCGGCAAGATTTAAATTCCAATTCCCGGGAAAAAGACTGTAAAAAGATCTCCTGATATTATTGAAATTTAAAAAATCATCCTCTTGATTGTGATCCAGGCGATTTTCGGCTACCCCAACAATCGCTATCTCAATATTTTCAAGATTGGGAATTCCGGAATTTATTGTGTGAATTTTAATCTGACTTCCCAGGGTGTGTTTACCCTGAAATGAAATTTCTTCGATTAAAACCTCATCAACGGGGCTTAAAAATTGAAAATCCATCAATTACTTCTTTTTAGGAGTCGTTTTTTTAACTGGAGTCTTCTTTGCCGCGGTTTTTTTTGTAGTCGTTGTTTTTTTAGCTGGCGATTTTTTAGCCGCCGGCTTCTTTTTAGCTGGTTTCTTCTTTTCTATAATATCTTTCACTTCTTCTAAACTCAACTTCTCTGCATCAACGGTTTTTGGCAACTCAATTTTTGTTTTCCCCTTGAGAATATTGAAACGGCCCCAGCGTGCTTTTTCAACACGGATGCCTTCATCTTCCCAATTGTGAATTACTTTATCTATCTCCTTTTTTATCTTATCGTCAATTAATTCCTCAATGTCCCCATCGCTTAGATTGTCGAAATCGTATTTTTTGTTTACGTTTACAAACAGATTATTCCACTTTAAAAAGGGACCAAACCTACCCACGCCTTTTTGAACCGGCATTCCTTTATAATCATAAATTGGGGCATCGGCTTTCTCCTTTGCTTCAATAAGTTCCAGAGCACGTTCAAAATCTACGCTAAGCGGATCTTCCCCTTTATCCAAAGATACATATTTACTGCCGTACCGGACATAAGGACCAAACCGACCATTATTAACCTCAACTTTCTCCCCTTCGTATTCGCCAATTTCCATAGGAAGCTGAAATAAATTCATCGCCTCTTCATAAGTGATGGTTTCCAGGGATTGATCTGGGCTCAGACCAGCAAAACGTGGCTTTTCCTCATCTTCCACAGAACCTATTTGCACCATTGGTCCAAATTTTCCTAAACGCACGCTTACGGGTTTTCCTGATTCCGGATCTTTCCCCAAAATGCGTTCTCCCACTTCCCTTTCGGCATTTTCGGCAACGTACAAAACCCGAGGGTGAAATTCGGAATAAAAATCCCGCATCATTTTGGTCCATTCTTCATTTCCTTCAGCGATATCATCAAAACTTTGTTCGACTTTGGCCGTGAAATTATAATCGAGAACATTAGAGAAATGATTGACCAGGAAATCGTTTACTACGGTTCCTACCGCAGTGGGCACTAATTTCCCTTTATCACTTCCCACCGTTTCGGTGAGTTGTTTTTCTTTGAGTTTATCATTCTTTAAAACAAGTTGTGAATAATTGCGCTCAGTTCCATCTACTGAACCTTTTCCTACATAATTCCTGTTTTGAATAGTGGAAATAGTAGGAGCATAAGTAGATGGACGGCCTATTCCAAGTTCTTCCAGTTTTTTCACCAAAGAAGCTTCGGTATATCTGTAAGGCGGCCTTGTAAATCTTTCGGTTGCAGTTATGTAATTATTAACAAGAGGTTCATTTACCTTTAAGGCAGGCAACATTCCTTCCTGTTCTTCATCTTCCTCATCACTTCCTTCCAAATAAACCTTTAAGAAACCGTCAAATATAAGTACCTCACCGGAGGCTGTAAAATTTTCCTTATGCTTATCTGCTGAAATCTTAACATTGGTGCGCTCCAGGTTTGCTTCACTCATTTGAGACGCGATGGAACGCTTCCATATCAAGTCATATAAACGCTGCTCATCACGATCAGCCTTTACGGTATGATTTTCAAAATGTGTTGGCCGAATCGCTTCGTGAGCTTCCTGCGCTCCTTTTGATTTTCCGGTAAACTGCCTTGATTTTGAGTATTTATTGCCATAGGCTTTTAAGATCTCTTCTTTTGCTCCCTTTCTGGCATCTTCCGACAGGCTAACGCTATCGGTCCTCATATAAGTTATGTGCCCCGCCTCATAAAGGCGTTGCGCCATTGTCATTGTCTTACTTACCGAAAAATACAATTTCCTGGCTGCTTCCTGCTGTAAGGTAGATGTTGTAAATGGTGGTGCAGGCGATTTTTTTGCAGGTTTGGTAGACAGATCTGCAACTTTAAATTGTGCCTGAATATTTTTCTGAAGGAATTTTTCTGCCTCTTCTTTTGTGTCGAAATTCTTAGGCAACTTCGCCTTAAAGGATTTTCCGTCCTCATTGGTGAATTCAGCATCTATTCTATAGGAAGCTTCAGATTTAAAATCGTTTATTTCCCGTTCGCGTTCCACGATCAACCTCACCGAAACCGATTGTACCCTGCCGGCAGAGAGGCCTCCTTTTACTTTTCGCCATAAAATTGGCGATAGCTCGTATCCCACCAGCCTGTCCAAAACCCTTCGGGCCTGTTGGGCGTTCACTAAATTATAATTTATATCCCGCGGATTGTCTATAGCCTTTAAGATGGCAGATTTTGTGATCTCGTGAAAAACGATCCGTTTGGTCTTGTCTTTAGTCAAGTGAAGTTCTTCTGAAAGATGCCAGGCAATAGCCTCTCCCTCCCGGTCCTCATCACTTGCCAGCCATACCATTTCGGCATCCTTGGCTAAGCGCCTCAGCTTTTTCACCACGTCCTGTTTATCTTTCGAGACGATATATTTAGGAGTAAAATCCCCTTCGGTATCAACTCCCAATTCCTTGGTGGGCAAGTCTGCAATATGTCCAAAACTGGAAGTTACCGTATATTCTTTCCCTAAAAATTTTTCGATGGTTTTCGCCTTTGCCGGAGACTCCACGATCACTAAATTCTTTGCCATAAATCTCTTTTTTCTTGCTGCAAAAGTAGAGCAATTTTTAAATATGCCGTGAAATATCGTAAAATTCCAATTAACTCCACAAAAAAAGCTTGAATTTTTTACGCTGTCATTTTGTCATAATTTAACTTAAGCCTATCTTTGCAAGCTAATTTACCTAAAAGGCACAGAAGGAATTATGGAGAAGATCATAGACGAAAAATCACAGGGAAATGCACTTATACAGGAAGCTAAAGCTGAAAATAGCAGGAAACTGTTTATTGAAAGTTACGGTTGCCAGATGAACTTTAGCGACAGTGAAATTGTGGCTTCCATACTTCAAAAGGAAGGATATAACACCACCCAGAATCTGGAAGATGCTGATTTGGTTTTGGTAAATACCTGTTCCATTCGCGATAAGGCCGAACAAACCATCCGCAAGAGATTGGAAAAATACAACGCGGTAAAAAGGATCAATCCAAAAATGAAGGTGGGGGTTTTAGGTTGTATGGCCGAGCGCCTGAAGAGCAAATTCCTGGAGGAGGAAAAAATAGTAGATCTGGTTGTGGGTCCCGATGCTTATAAAGATTTGCCCAATTTAATAAAAGAAGTGGAAGAAGGCAGGAATGCAGTTAATGTGATCCTTTCCAAAGATGAAACCTATGGTGATATCTCTCCGGTGCGATTGCAAAGCAACGGGGTTTCAGCCTTTGTTTCCATCACCCGAGGCTGCGATAATATGTGCACATTTTGCGTGGTACCTTTTACCCGAGGTCGCGAACGCAGCCGGGATTTTCAAAGTATCCTGGAAGAAGTGAAGGATCTGGAAGAAAAAGGTTTTAAGGAAATAACATTGCTAGGACAAAACGTGGATAGTTATTTATGGTTTGGCGGCGGACTTAAAAAAGATTTTAAAAATGCTTCAGAAATAGAAAAGGCAACGGCCACTAATTTTGCAGCTTTATTAAAATTGGTTTCTGAAGCTCATCCTAAAATGCGGGTTCGTTTTTCTACTTCCAATCCGCAGGATATGACCCTGGATGTAATTGAAATGATGGCGACTTATCCAAATATTTGTAAACACATCCATCTGCCGGTACAAAGCGGAAGCGATTCGGTTTTAAAGAGAATGAATCGCCTGCACACCCGTGAGGAATATTTTGAACTGATTAATAATATTAAAAAGATCATCCCGGATTGTGCTATTTCTCAGGATATGATCACAGGATTTTGCGGGGAGACCGAAGAAGATCATCTGGATACCTTATCCCTGATGGAGTATGTAAAATATGATTTTGGATATATGTTCTCTTATTCGGAAAGACCCGGAACCTTGGGCGCCAAGAAATATGAAGATGATGTTCCCGAAGAAGTCAAACAACGAAGACTCACCGAAATTGTCAAATTGCAAAGGGAACATGCCCTATACAAAACCCAGCAATACATCGGAAAAACTGTTGAGGTATTAATAGAAAGAAAATCAAAAAAATCTGATCAGCAATGGAGCGGCAGAACTACGTATAATTCTGTTGCGGTTTTTCCGAAGGAAAATTACAGGATCGGGGATTTTGTGAATGTAAAAATTACCGATTGTACCAGCGGAACCCTTATTGGAAAAGCTGAAGGATATAGCGGGAATAATTAGGTGTGAAGAAAAAATTCAGAAAGTAGCCGGGAGACCGGAGACCGAGGTAAAAAAAACGAAGAACAAGAAACAGATTTATTATTTAAAATTCATTATTAAATAATAAATATTCAATATTAAATATTCACTTATGGAATCAGTTCAAGCTATTAAACAACGCTTTGAAATTATTGGGAATGATCCAAAACTAAATCGTGCAGTCGAAAAATCCCTTCAGGTGGCACCCACCGATATTTCTGTTTTAGTGACCGGAGAAAGCGGGGTAGGAAAAGAAAGCATCCCTAAAATTATCCATGCGCTTTCACATCGAAAACACGGAAAATATATTGCCGTAAACTGTGGCGCGATTCCGGAAGGAACTATAGACAGTGAATTGTTTGGACATGAAAAAGGCTCATTTACAGGCGCATCCCAAGCAAGAAACGGTTATTTTGAAGTAGCTGACAGAGGAACCATTTTCCTGGATGAAGTGGGGGAATTGCCGCTAACTACCCAGGTGAGATTGTTAAGAGTTTTGGAAAATGGCGAATTTATTAAGGTTGGGTCTTCAAAGGTTCAAAATACCGATGTGCGTATAGTAGCGGCAACCAATTTAAATATGTTCGATGCGATAAAAAAGGAAAAATTCCGGGAAGATCTGTACTATCGTTTAAGCACCATTGAGATTAATTTACCACCACTAAGGGAACGCAAAGACGATATACATTTATTGTTCAGAAAATTTGCGGCAGATTTTGCCCTCAAATATAAAATGCCCACCATCAGGCTGGAGGAAGATGCTGTGGAATTGCTTCAGAAATACAGATATGGCGGAAATATCAGGCAGTTGCGAAATATAGCCGAACAAATTTCGGTGCTGGAACAGGAACGAAGCATAAACGGCAGGATACTAAAAACATATCTTCCCGATATAGGAAGCAATCTCCCTGCAGTAATTTCAGAAAAGAAAAAGCAAGGGGATTTTAGCGATGAACGGGAAATTCTTTACAAGGTGCTTTTCGATATGAAAAGAGACCTTAACGATTTAAAAAAGTTGACCATGGAACTGATGGAGAGCGGAAACCATCAAGAAGTGCAGGAAGAGCACGAAGACCTGATAGATAAAATATACAGGGACGAGGACGAGGAAAAGGATATCAATATGGATGATATCGACGAGGAAAACAGGGAAGTACTTCGAATTTCACAAAACAAAGCCGAGGATCTGGAAGATAAATATTATTTTGCCGAAGAAGTTGAAGAGGAAGAAACGCTTTCCCTGCAAAGTAAAGAACTTGAACTCATTAAAAAATCCCTGGAACGTCATAGTGGAAAACGCAAATCGGCAGCTGACGAACTGGGAATAAGTGAACGCACCCTTTACCGAAAAATTAAACAATACGATCTATAGACCAATATTTCTATAGCCCCAAGGCATACTTTATGAAAAAAATCAGTCTTTTTATTCTCTCCACGTTCCTGCTTACACTTCAGGGCTGTGGAATATATTCCTTCACAGGAGCCGATACCGGTGCAGCCAAAACATTTCAGGTAAACTTCTTTCAAAATGCTGCCGATATCGTTGAGCCTGGAATTGACCGTACTTTTACCCTGGAACTTGAAGACCTAATCCAGAATCAAACAAATTTAGGTCTTACAAATTCCGGTGGAGATTTAATTTACGAAGGGGAAATTATAGATTATTACGTAGCCCCTATGTCGGCAACTGCACAAAACACAGCCGCGCAAAACCGTCTCACCATAGCGATAAATGTGCGATATTATAATACCTTGGAGCCGGACAAAGATTTTGAAAGGCGGTTTTCTTTTTATTATGATTATCCCGCCAACTCTCAACTTGTGGGAGCAACTTTAGAAACCTCGTTGGATGAAATTTTTTCCAGGATAACTCAAGATATCTTTAATGCTTCTCTTACAAACTGGTAATGAACTCGACAGAATTGACCTACTTATTTGAAAATTCGGCTTCTGTGGGAACACAGGAAACCGGGGAGTTGGAGAACCTTTTAAAAGAATACCCATATTTTCAGGCTGCACGGGCCATTTATTTAAAGGGACTTTATAATCAGAATAGCTTTAAATACAACCT
>JBDNHN010000503.1:0-3838 GCA_041688725.1 Gillisia sp. | reverse complement strand
TAGGTTGTGCTGTTCCCAACATTATCGGTGACTATAACTTTCAGGTTGTTTTCTGTTTCGGACACCACGCCATCGTTAAAATCGTGCGTTAGAGTATTGTTTTTATATTCATACTCCATCAAAATAAACTTTCCGTTTACCGTTGCACGATAGCTTTTTATTCCGGAAATATCATCAGAGATCCTTAATTTTAAATCGGAATTTCCGGATATCCACTGTTTGTTTTGGAAATTGACAGGGGTAATTGAGGGCGGTTTAATATCTGAAGCCAAAGTGTAATCTCCAAAAGTCCTGATGCTTGTAGTAAAACGATCTCCCTTTTTATAGGTTGAATTATAATTGGGACGGTCTTTATACCCCAGCCGCGCAATAAACATTCTTTCCCGGTCTTCCGGCCTGTATTTACTAACATCAAATCCAAGTGTTATATTGGTATGAATGGGAGTATCGTCTTGGTGAAAATAGATGGTGTCGCCTTTAAATGAGATGTCCAGAAAGGTATCTTCGTATAGACTTCCTTTTGGAATATAAGCATCAAAACCATTTTCCTCTATAGAAAATGCCTGGTCTGCCTGCGCAAAATAATCTGTTTTTTTGATTTCCTTTGGAATGATATTATTGTTTTGTTTTCCTTTGATCTGGATTCGAATTATGCGTTGGTTCCCTTCAAAATCAAGAACTTTGATATTGTAGAGGTAGGTTAAACTGTCACGAATATTCAGCTTTCCTTCGTTTACTACATTATTATAAACACTTAATGGATTATTAGGCTGAAGGAATAGTTTTGTGATCCTGCTCTTGTTTTTGCTGAAATATTTATAATCTATTAGCTGATTGAGATGCCTTGATTCGTCAAAGGAAAATCGATCCAAGTTCAATTCAAAAACAGGATCTCCATTTAAGCTGGTTTCTATTTTATAAACACCATTATTATTGGAAGCTCCATCTTGTTTATCGATGGTTGAAATTCCAAACCCAATATTGCCGCAGGCATTAATTGGGTCGGTTTTAAATGAACCGTCGGCTAGCGGAATTAATTGGATACGTTGCTGTTGTGCCGATCCATTTACATTGGAATCTTCTCCCAAAGAATAGGCAAATAAGCTATTGACAGTAGGAGCCTGAGTATCTTTGATCTTAATTCCAAAAAGCTGGGGATTCATAGGGCGTTGTTGCCCGTCCCTGATCTCGAAATGCAGATGCGGGCCTCCGCTACCTCCCGTATTTCCGCTAAAGGCTACTAATTCACCTTTTTCTATTTTAAGCACTCCAGCTTCGGGAAATAATTCGATTTCATAGGTTTCTTTCGCGTATTGTTGTTTTTTAATATAAGCATCAATTTCTGGGGAGAATTTTTTTAAGTGGCCATAAACAGTGGTGTAACCGTTTGGATGTTGGATGTAAAGCGCTTTACCGTAGCCAAAATGCTGAATTTCGATTCGGCTCACATATCCACCTGAAGAAGCCAAAACATTTAAACCCTCCTGATGTAAAGTCTTTATGTCTAAACCGCTGTGAAAATGATTGGAACGAAGTTCTCCAAAGGTACCGGAAAGCACCAAATCAACTTCCAGCGGATTTCTGAAGTAATCTGAGGGAACTTTGGGCTGAGCTTGAGTTACAGAACCAATTAGGACAAATAAAAGCATTAAAATCTTCTTCATATCTTAGTTTAAAATAGCAATTTTATGGGGCCGTAAATATAATCAAACTTTTATGGAAAAATAAAGCCTTGGTACTGCGTTGTTTATGTGGAAATAAAAGGATTTTAAAAATAGATTTAAAAGTGTTGGTAAATTTCAGGAGGTATGTTAACTTTGTAACAATAAGTAGCACGTTGAGCTTTTATGAGTAATTTCACGGAAATAGTTGATAGCCTTGAAAATAGAATTAGCAAGATGCTTCATAAATATGAGGCGCTCAGGCAAACAAATCATTCTATTCAGGAAGAATTGACCTCCGTAAGAAAGGAAAATGAACAGCTGGCTGAGGATGTTAAAAATTCTGAAAATAGAATCCAAACACTCAAAGCCGCCAATGCGTTGCTTGGCAGTAAAGATTACACAAAAGAAACAAAGCTCAAAATAAACAGCTTAATTCGAGATATCGATCAATGTATTGTTCAATTATCAGAATAAAAATAATAAATGTCAGATCAGCTTAAAATCAAAATTTCTATTGCAGACAGGGTTTACCCTATGACAATTCAATCCCATCAGGAAGAGGGGTTGCGCAAAGCGGCAAAAAAGATAGAGGCAATGATTAAGCAATTTGAGCAGAGTTATGCTGTTAGAGACAAGCAGGATGTATTGGCGATGTGCGCCTTACAATTTGCGGGACAAACCGAGCAAAAATCTTTAGATAATAATAGTGAAGTGGAACTGGCAGAAGATAAATTGAGGTCACTCAATGAACTTCTTCAAAAACATTTAACTACCTAAGTTCTTTAAAATAACACAAGGTTTACTGCCTGTATTAGTGATTTTTTTTGATAAACTCAACGTGATTTCTTTAAAAAGGGTGAGTTTAAGTTGTAAAAGCGTGCCGTTCCTGATATCTTTTAGGTTGGCGGATACTTGATCAGCTTGTTAGCCCTATACTTATTTTAAGGAGTTTATACAAAATCCTGGCTAATACAGGCTTTTTTATTTAATTAAATTAAAAATATGGAATCAATACTAATTTTTATAATTATCGGCATGGTTGGAATTGCAATTGGATTTGCAATGGCCAAGGTCATGGAGAAGAAAAATGCGTCAAAAATTGTAAAAGGAGCTAAAAAGATTGCCTCCACAATTATGAGGGAGGCCAAAATAGATGCTGAAAACAGTAAAAAGGACAAGATCCTGCAGGCTAAAGAAAAATTTATTGAGCTGAAAAGCGAACATGAAAAAGTGATCCTGGGACGTGATAAAAAGATTGGTGAGGCTGAAAAACGCATCCGTGATAAGGAGTCTCAGCTGTCCAGCGAATTGGCTAAGAACAAAAATGTAAATAGGGATCTGGAAGATAAATTAAAGGATTACACTTTCAGAAATGAATATTTAGAGAAAAAGCAGCAGGAAGTAGATAAACTCCATTCTAGTAAAATCCAACAACTTGAAGTGATTTCCGGACTTTCTGCCGAGGAAGCCAAAGCCCAGTTGACCGAATCTTTGAGAGATACGGCTAAGGCTGATGCAATGAGCCTTATTCAGGATACTATTGAAGACGCTAAGCTTACAGCAAAGCTGGAAGCCAGAAAAATTATCCTCACTACCATACAGCGAATAGGAACCGAAGAAGCTATCGAAAATTGCGTTTCTGTATTTAACCTGGAAAGCGATGAAGTGAAGGGTAGGATCATTGGAAGAGAAGGAAGGAACATTAGGGCGATAGAAGCTGCCACGGGGGTAGAAATAATTGTAGATGATACTCCTGAAGCCATTATCCTTTCTTGTTTTGATACCGTTCGTAGGGAAATAGCACGACTCTCTTTGCATAAATTGGTTACCGATGGAAGGATCCACCCAGCACGAATTGAAGAGGTTGTCAAGAAGACCAAAAAAGAAATCGATGATGAAATTATCGATATTGGAAAGCGCACAGTAATAGATCTGGGAATTCACGGATTGCATCCTGAATTGATCAAAATTGTGGGTAGAATGAAATATCGCTCCTCATACGGGCAAAATTTATTGCAACACTCAAGGGAAGTTGCTAAATTATGCGGGGTAATGGCTTCAGAACTAGGTTTAAATCCAAAACTGGCCAAGCGCGCAGGATTATTGCACGATATTGGAAAAGTGCCTGATTCCGAAACTGAAGTGCCTCACGCTATTTTAGGAATGCAATGGGC
>JBDNHN010000502.1:0-3599 GCA_041688725.1 Gillisia sp. | reverse complement strand
CTATCGGGATGCTTATATGGAAATGATCCATCTCGAATTCCCTATGTATAACTGGAAACAGAATAAAGGATATCCTACCGCCGAGCATAGGGCGGCCATAATCAAATACGGGATTACAAAATACCACCGACTTAGTTATAGGCTTTTACCCGATGATTTGAATTCTTTTTAGATTTGAGATATGAGATTTTTCGAATTTGAAATTAAAATAAACTTATGAAAAACTTACTGTTAGCTTGTATGGTTGTTGTTATTTTGGTTTCCTGTAAGAAGGAATCCCTAAGCACTTCAAATCTGGATCAATTTATTCCTGCCAATTCGGTTTATATCTTGCAAACAGATCAACTTCAAGCATTCCTTGAAAAAATTGACAGCAGCTCGTTTTTTCAGGAAAATGAATTTTTGTCAAATCCTGAACTGAAAGACCAATTAATCAATTTGGCCCAACTTACAAATCCGGAGCAAAGCTTGATTTGTTTTTCGAAACAGGAAAACAAACTGCTGGACTATACTTTTATCAGCAAAAACCAGCCGCTGCAGCTAAAAACCGATTCGATAAAAAACAAATCCGTAGAGACATTTCAGATAAAAAATACTGAGATCAAAAAGTACGTAACTGAAGATATAACAACTTATACCGCTCTTATAGAAGGTGTTTTCCTTGCAAGCAATTCAAAATCCCAACTTGAAGGCCTTATCAGCAAACCGGAAAGCAGGCTCATACAAAGTGAAAGTTTTAAGAAAGCCCGGATCGGTGCAGACAGGTCCAAAACCTCTTTATTAATAAATCATCGTGCTTTTGACACTTCCTATATAAAGATCCTTCCCCAAAGCACACTCCCTTTAACATCATTAGCAAACTGGAGCGTTTTGGATCTTGAAATAGGATCGGAAAAGATTTTGATAAACGGTATTGCAGTTTCAGAAAAACAGTCTAAAACCCTATTAAAGATCTTCAATAAAGTTGGTATCCAAAAAAATGCGATCGCTCAAATAACCCCTAATTCAGCGGCAGGATTTTATTCCTTTACTTATGCAAATTTTGAAAAACTTCAGCAAAACCTAAGGGTGTTTCGTGGAGATTCTTTAAAAGCTGGAGAAAACCATCTTTTGCACTTTACCAGGGAAGCGGGAATTATTTTCAGCCAAAACAAAAACGTTTTTGCGCTCACTACCACAGATCCGGAACTTGCCAAAGAATCACTTCTAGCTTCCCAAATTCGTATAACCGAATTCAGGGGAATTACAATCTTTAAAAACACAGAAGAACTGCGTTTTTCTGATTACTTAAATCCGCTGGTAACTGACCTTGATTTGAAATTTTATGGTTTTTTGGAGCAGTTTATAATTTTTGCTGAAACCAGCGAAGCCTTGGAAGAGATCATCTTAAATTATCAAAATAATGCCACCCTGGAAAAAGAGGAATCTTTCCAGGCCGCTCTTTCAAATTTAGCGGGTGCGTCATCCCTGCTTTTTGTGGCTAATTCGTCCAATTTTAAATCAGTTTTAAGTGAGGCTGTTGCACCTGAATTCAAAGATGAAATTGGCAAACTCCATCTCAAAAATTATCCTATAGCTGCTTTGCAGTTTGTGCAGGATGAGGATTTCGCTCATATTCACGGGGTTTTAAACACCACCAAGAATGTGGTCAAAGAGGAGATCCGGCAAAGTGCCGCGATAAAATTAAACGCTGATCTCGCCACTATCCCGGTTTTACTGAAAAGTCATCTCAGAAATCAAATGGAAATTGTAGTGCAGGATGAAAAAAATGCGCTTTACCTGTTTTCAACTTCCGGAAAACTGCTTTGGAAAAAGCAATTGGACAGCCGGGTTCTCGGGCAAATTGAACAGGTAGATTTGTTTAAAAACGGCAATTTACAAATGGCTTTTAGTACTCAAAATTCACTTCAAATAATCGACAGGACCGGTAAAACTGTAAAACCTTTCCCTCTGGAATTTAATGATGAAATCACCAAACCCCTTGCGGTTTTGGATTATGACAAGAACCGGAATTACAGGTTCGTCATTACTCAGGGCAAAGAAATAATTATGTTCGATCGAAAAGGGAAAACCGTCACCGGATTTAATTTCAAAAAAACAGCTTCCAAAATACTTCAGTCCCCAAAACATATCAGAATTAAAAACAAAGATTATATCGTAATTCCTGAAGAAGATGGTAAACTTCATATTCTCAGCCGACAGGGAAATTCCAGAATTTCGATAAAGGAAAAGATTGATTTTTCTGAAAATGAATGGTTTTTAAACAAGAATCAATTTGTATCAACCACTTCCGACGGAAAATTAATCCGGATTGATGAGCAGCGGAAAATAAAAAAAGAAGCTTTAACCTCGGGCAATAACCTGCACCTGGTTGCTTCAGAAAACATTTTAGTCACACTTTCTGAAAATATTTTGAATATCGACAAAAAAGTGATCACATTGGATTTCGGACTTTATACCGTCCCTAAGATATTTGAAGTAAAGGGTATGACTTATATTTCAGTGACAGACACCCAGGCAAACAGGGTTTATTTATTTGACAAAAACGCTAAACTATTGCCGGATTTTCCTGTTTACGGTACTTCCTCGATAGATCTGACTAATATTGACGGTGACAATCACCTTGAGGTTGTGGTAAAAGGGGAAGAAAATACGGTTTTGGTTTATAAAAAATAATTCGAAAAAAATAATTCAAAATTTAAAATTCAAGATTCAAGATTTAAAATCAGGAATCAAAGACTTCAATCTTCTAACATCGTAGTTCCTACTTCATTCAGGACTAATAATTTCGGCTTCAAAAACCTCAGCAAAGTGTTTTAACAATTTCGCTTCTACCTCTTTCATAGGAATTTCCCTCCGACCCAATTCCACATTTAAAGATGTGACGGCTTTCCCGCGGATACCGCAGGGAATAATATGGTCGAAATATCCCAAATCGGCATTTACGTTTAAAGCAAATCCGTGCATGGTCACCCAACGGCTGGCACGAACGCCCAGAGCGCAAATCTTACGGGCAAAGGGGGTTCCCACATCCAACCAAACTCCGGTTTCGCCCTTGCTCCTCTCAGGTTTTAACCCGTATTCACGCAGGCATAGAATAATGCATTCTTCCAGCAATCTTAAATATTTATGAATGTCGGTAAAAAAGTTATCCAAGTCTAAAATTGGATATCCCACCAATTGCCCGGGACCGTGATAGGTAATGTCTCCACCGCGGTTTATTTTGTAAAAACTGGCGTTTTTTTTCTCCAACTGAGTTTCGGAAAGTAACAAATGCTCGGGTTTTCCGCTTTTTCCAAGGGTGTAAACGTGCGGATGCTCCAACAGCAACAAATAATTAGGCGTTTCAATTTCCAGGTCTTCCCTGCGATTCCTTATTTTCAGATCTAATATTGAATTAAAAAGTTGCTCCTGATAGTCCAAAGTCTCTTTGTAATCTTTTAAACCTAAATGTTGAAGTTGTATGTTTTTGTTCAAATCTTATGAAATTGCAATTTTATCTAATCTTTTTATATCTCTGAGCTTGTAGAGCAGCATTCACATTATTTTTTGGCTTATATCTATTCTCTTTCCACTTTCCACTTTCCACTTTCCACTTT
>JBDNHN010000501.1:0-2082 GCA_041688725.1 Gillisia sp. | reverse complement strand
TCCTTTTACCGAACCAACTGTTCCTACAGGCATAAAAATAGGGGTTTCAATTATACCGTGATCTGTGGTAATAGTTCCGGCCCTGGCCTGGCTACCTGGATCGGTAGTTATAAGATCAAATTTCATAGTTTTGTTTAATTCCGTGCAAAGATACTTAACTAAACATCAATTTAAAGGACGCAGAATTTAAAAATTGTTAGTTAAATAAGTCAATTGGTTGATAATTGGCACTTTCAGGCTTTGACTTCCGTATATAATAACTTATTTTTGCCCCATTCCAAATTAATAACTCAAAAATGCCAAACACACAAGAAGCAGCATTCCAAATTAACAACAGTGAAATGCCAAACACACAACAACTAGAAGATTTTGTCTCCCAGGTTCGCCGGGACATTGTAAGGCAGGTCCATAAAGTTAATTCCGGGCATCCCGGAGGTTCTTTAGGATGTGCCGAATTTATTACCGCCCTTTATCAGGATGTAATGGATTACAACAGCAATTTTAATATGGATGGGATTGGAGAGGACCTTTTCTTTTTATCAAACGGCCATATTTCACCTGTATTTTACAGTGTTTTGGCAAGAAGCGGCTTTTTTCCGGTTGAAGAATTGAACAGCTTTCGCTTACTGAATTCTCGACTGCAAGGACATCCAACAACCCATGATGGATTGCAGGGGGTGAGAACATCCTCAGGTTCTTTAGGCCAGGGTATGTCTGTAGCAATTGGTGCAGCACTTACCAAAAAGTTGAACAACGACTCTCATTTGGTTTTTACTTTGCACGGAGACGGAGAATTGCAGGAAGGACAAAATTGGGAAGCCATAATGTATGCCGCCGGTAATAAGGTTGATAACATTATCTCTACTGTTGATTTAAACGGACAGCAAATTGATGGCGCTACTGATAATGTTTTACCAATGGGAAACATAAAAGCCAAATTTGAAGCTTTTGGTTGGGATGTACTGGAAGTAAAAGAAGGAAATAATATCACTAAAATTATTGAAGGCCTGAAAGAGGCCAAAAGCCGCACCGGAAAAGGAAAACCTGTTTGTATCCTTTTACACACCATTATGGGTCATGGGGTAGATTTTATGATGCACACTCATAAATGGCACGGAGTTGCTCCAAACGATGAGCAACTAAAAGATGCCTTAGCTCAAAATCCCGCAACTATAGGAGATTATTAGATAGCGTTGAGATATTAATATTAGAGCTAAGAAACAAGAACAATGAGTCAAGTGAAAAGACTTAAAGAAGTAGAAATTGGAAAAAAGAGTCTGAGAAGAAAATGATCCGGATTTTAATTAATTTACATTAATAAGGATAGCTCAATTTTAATTCCTTGATGAAAGCTTAAAAACAAAAAAATTAAAATGAAAAAATATACCAATACAGGAAATAAAGATACCAGATCCGGATTTGGAGATGGGTTGACAGAATTAGGAAGAACCAATGAAAATGTGGTAGCCTTATGTGCCGACCTCACCGGCTCACTAAAAATGGGTGAATTTAAAGCAAATCATCCTGAACGCTTCTTTCAAACAGGAATTGCTGAAGCAAATATGATTGGAATCGCTTCCGGAATGACTATAGGAGGAAAAATTCCTTTTACAGGAACTTTCGCCAATTTCTCTACCGGCCGTGTTTACGATCAGATTCGTCAAAGTGTTACGTACTCTGAAAAGAACGTGAAAATTTGTGCTTCCCACGCTGGGCTGACATTAGGTGAGGACGGTGCGACACACCAAATCCTTGAAGATATCGGATTGATGAAGATGTTGCCGGGAATGACTGTAATTAACACTTGTGATTACAATCAGACCAAAGCTGCAACCATCGCGATAGCAGAACACGTAGGTCCGGTTTATTTGCGTTTTGGAAGACCTAAAGTCGCCAATTTCACGACTGCTGATCAAAAATTCGAGATCGGGAAAGCCGTAAACTTAACCGATGGAAAGGACGTGACTATAATAGCTACCGGGCATTTAGTTTGGGAAGCGCTGATTGCTGCAGAGCAGTTGGAAGAAAAAGGAATAAGCGCCGAGGTGATTAACATTCACACCATAAAACCTTTGGATGAGG
>JBDNHN010000500.1:0-3342 GCA_041688725.1 Gillisia sp. | reverse complement strand
TTTTAAGAGTCCTGCCATATCTTTTATTCCCAAAATATGAGCTCCGGCATCTTCCATTTGTTTTGCCAGTTGCAGGTAGTAATCCAGGGTATATTTTGTTCTTTTTGGATCTAAAATATCCCCGGTATAACAAATAGAGGCCTCTGCAAGGCCATTGGTGTTTTTGCGAACAGACTTGATACAAGGTTCAATAGATTTCATCCAGTTAAGGGAATCAAAAATCCGGAAAATATCTATCCCATTTTCAGAAGCTTCAGTGACAAATCTTTCGATGAGATTATCGGGATAAGCCTTATAACCTACTGCATTGGAACCCCTGATCAGCATTTGCAGAAGCACATTTGGCATAGCTTGCCTAAGCAGTCGCAAACGTTCCCATGGATTTTCATGTAAAAACCGCAAGCAAACATCAAAGGTTGCCCCACCCCATACTTCCATACTAAAAATGTCAGGATGGTTTTTCGCGAAGCCTTCAGCAACTTTCAACATATCATGAGTCCGCAACCTTGTTGCCAAAAGACTTTGGTGCGCATCACGCATTGTGGTATCGGTAAACTGAATTTTATTTTCATCCCGGAGCCATTGGGAAAATTTATCAGGGCCTAATTCGGTTAATAAATCTTTTGTTCCTTTTGGATACTCTCCAAATTTATCGAATTCCGGTACTTTGGGTATCAGGAATTTTTTATTAGGATCTATTTGCTTTACATCCGGATTTCCATTTACCGTGATATCGCCTAAAAAGTTCACCAATTTGGTTGCACGGTTTCTGGGCTCCTTGATCACAAAGAGTTCCGGATGGTTATTTATTAAATTCACGGTTGCCTGTCCTTCTCTGAAAACTTTATTTTGAAGGATATTATCGAGAAAAGCCATATTGGTTTTAACGCCTCTTATCCTGAATTCTGCAAGGGCACGCCTCATTTTCCTGCAAGCTCCATCAAGCGTCCTTGCGCTTGAGGAAACCTTTACCAACATGGAATCAAAAAATGGTGAAATGGTAACTCCCTGGTACACACTTCCTGCATCAAGCCTAATTCCAAAACCGGAAGCGCTTCTATAGGTTGTAATGGTCCCGTAATCGGGTTTAAAATCATTTTTGGGATCCTCTGTGGTTATCCTGCACTGAAGTGCATACCCGTTTATCCTGAGGCTTTCCTGACTTTCAATTTTAATTTGTTTGTCGCCTAATTTATATCCGCCGGCAATAAAAATTTGTGCTTTTACCAGATCTATATTCGTAATAATCTCGGTTACGGTATGTTCTACCTGGATTCTTGGATTTACTTCAATAAAATAGATTTTTTCACCTTCCACCAAAAATTCGACTGTTCCAATATTATTGTAATCTACAGCCTTACAGATTTTAATGGCATATTCGTAAAGTTTCTCTTTGATCTTTTGATCGAGACCAAAAGCTGGTGCAAATTCAATTACTTTTTGATAGCGGCGTTGAACAGAACAGTCACGCTCAAACAGGTGGACGATATTCCCGTGGGTATCCGCAACAATTTGAATTTCGATGTGTTTGGGATTCTCCACAAATTTCTCAATAAAGAGTGTGTCGTCCCCAAATGCGTTTCCTGCTTCGCGTTTGGATTCGGGAAAGGCTGATTTTAATTGCCGATTATCCCTTATTACCCGCATTCCCCTGCCACCACCGCCAGAAGCAGCTTTTAGCATTAAAGGATAGCCTATCCTTTCAGCTTCCTCAAGAGCAATTTCCACCGATGTTAAGTCTTTTTGATTGCTTTCTATTATAGGAACATCACAGGCTAAGGCAACTTCTTTTGCTTTTACCTTATCTCCCAAAGATTTTAATACTGAGACTTTCGGTCCTATAAAAATGATGCCGTTTTCTTCACATTGTTTCGCGAACTCGGCATTTTCAGAAAGAAATCCATATCCGGGATGAATTGCATCAACCTCATTTTCCTTCGCGATCTGAATAATTGCCTTAATATTCAAATAGGGTTTTATAGGAGCGTTATCACTGCCAATCTGGTAAGATTCATCTGCTTTATATCTGTGAAGAGAATACCTGTCTTCAAAGGTATAAATCCCAATTGTTTTTAAGCCAATTTCTGTACAGGCCCGAAATATACGTATGGCAATTTCCCCCCTATTCGCAACTAAAACCTTTTTAATTTCCATTTTTATACCCCTTTTCTATTAAACTTTTAAGCTTTGAAAGTTAATTAATTAATTAATGGAATGAACCATTTTTAATGCTGTTTCGAATTAAATATCAATAAAATAAAAGGCCATCAACTAACAGACTTAAAATTTAGGATAGTCAAAAAATTCCACATTAGACTTGTGAATAATTTAAAATTAACCGGTCATGTTCCTGATATTTCCATTAAGATAATAGCAAGTTCAGGCTTGTCAGACCACAAAAGAAACAAAAAACAACTTTCTGCCCCCAACTTCTTGTAATTTTAAGGTATTGAGAAAAAGAAATAACCTGAAATATTAGGCTAATACCAATTGCAGTCGAATCAAGTTTGATCCAGGGAAATATTGCTGGAATTTTATAAAATTATATCAGAATTTTTATGCTTTCGAATTTATCAGATTACCTCACAAATATCAATTCATTTTCTTTTGGAGAATCGTTTTCACTGTAGCGGTACCCATCGTAGTCAAAACCTTTCAAGCCTTCAATGCTGTTGATATCTTTATCAATAATATAGCGTACCATCGCCCCACGGGCCTTTTTGGCGAAGAAACTGATTACTTTTAATTTTCCGTTCTTGAAATCCTTAAAAACAGGAGTGATCACGGGAACTTTCAATAGCTTTTTATCAATAGCTTTGAAATATTCATTACTGGCAAGGTTTATAAAAAGCTCGTCTTTTTGTAATTCATTATTAAGGGAATCGGTAATTTTTTTCTGCCAAATCCCGTATAAATTATCTTTTCTATCTATCCCAATAGAGGTTCCCATCTCTAATCTATAAGGCTGCATAAGATCCAGAGGTTTTAAAATTCCGTACATTCCTGATAATATCCTTAAGGAATCCTGTAACCTCTCAAGTTTCTCTATAGGAATGGAATAGGCCTCCAGGCCGGTATACACATCCCCATCAAAGGCGTAGATCGCCGGACGGGAATTTTCTTTGGTGTGCTCCTCTTCAAAAGTTTTATATCGCTCATAATTCAAATTGGCCAATTTGGAACTAATATCCATCAGATCCTGAAGTTTTTCCTTGGTCTGACGTTTCATTTTCCGGTTTATTTTAATGGCGGTATCCAAAAATTGCGGTTGTGTCCCACGGGATGTTGGTAACTTACTTTTGAAATCCAGGCTTTTTGCGGGTGAAATAACGATTTTCATGC
>JBDNHN010000499.1:0-7454 GCA_041688725.1 Gillisia sp. | reverse complement strand
TGTTGCATCCGGAAATTACAGAACTATTAATCCAGATGGACAAATAGCAGTTTGTACTTTGACAACAGAAAATTTATTCCTGAATGAAAAAACATTCGAACGCATTGCTATTATTGGAACACTTATGACCCCAAATTTAGGCATTGAGAAAATCATTCAAAACATTATTACCAATTCTAATATTCGCTATTTGGTCTTATGCGGTAAAGATTCGCCTGTTTTTAATGCGGGACAGGCCATTCAATGTCTTTTTAGATATGGTGTCAATACCGAAAAAAGAATCAAAAATGCAGTCGGGCATTTTCCTGTTTTAAAAAATATTTCGGAGGAAAAAATCAATACATTTCTGCAGCAAGTGGAATTAGTGGATTGTATAGATGACAATAAGATTGAAAGCATTAAACAAACTTTTGATAACTTAAAACTAAAAAAACCGTTTACTTCTAAAAATAATATGGAGCTAGAAGAGCCATTATTTACACCTTTGAAAGTAGGAGGAAGACGCATTCCATTGGATTATGACGAAAAGGGATTTTTTATTATCACAATAAACCAAGAGAAAACGGAAATTATAGTAAAACATTATTATAAAGACAACCGTCCAGGCCATATCATCAAAGGACGTTCTTCAGAATCTATTTTACTGGCGATTTTGGAAAAAGGTTTGGTGTCCCAAATGAGCCACGCAGGATATTTGGGGACAGAATTGGCTAAAGCACGAACCGCTTTGAAACTTAATTTGAAATACATACAAGATCAATCCCTCAGAAAATATTAAACTAAAAAGGGAAAAAGAAAGAGATTTCAGTTCTTTGGGGAAAACAGTAGAATTTAGTTGTTTCAAATCACTTATTAGCCGAAAATCCTGCTCAGTCTAAGGATTTAAAAGAATTTTATAAGAGATATATTTATATCTGTCTGGAAATGCTTTATTTCCGCAGAAAATTAGAAGGAGAGCGAGCTAACGAAATTAAAAAAACGATAAATCGAAATAAGCTAGAACTACAATTCGAATCTTCTAATTTAGAATTGGTGGTATTATAGCAGGAACAAAAGATTGTGAGGCTTGTAAAAATATTGATGGCAAAATAGTTCCTATCAGAGAAGTGATTAAAGAAGACGTCATAGCCTACGAAATTTGCATTAGAGAGAAAGGATGTACTTGTGTATGTATATACTTTCAGAGCAAAAAGAGATGATAATGATGTTTTAATCAACATAATAAGCCAGCTACCAAGTCGGTTAACGACAAATAGCGGGTGGCATATAAAAGAAAATAATTAACTTCACTAACAAACCTTGTCTAAGCTGATAAGTCGGCATCCCTATTTCCGTAACTTGTGTTAACTGAGACTGTTACCCACAATATTAATAACATGTATTACCAAATAAATGAAATCAAAAAAATTAATATTAGAAACTAGCTTTTCAATTCATCAGAAAATTATTTTAATAGGATTTTCACTGCCACCACTTTTATTTATAATTGCAATATTGGAGGTCGACTTAAATTGGATAGGTTATATAGTATTTCTATTAGCTCTACTCCTATTCCTGACCTTTATATCATTAGCATTTTCTAAAAAAGGAATAATAAAAAAAGGAGATAAACTTTATAAAGCTAAATTCTTCCGAGACAATGTAATCTTCCAGAGAAAAGTTGACTTGACTGACAGACCAGTTATCTCCATTTTAAAATTTAAGAAGATTCAAAAATTTGCATTTTTCTCAGTTGCAAAACCTGACTTAAGTGAATCTTTCAATTCATTTGAAATATTCGTTTTGAATAAAAATCATTTCAAAAGAGATTCTATTATGTACTTCAAACAAGAAAAATGTGCAAAAGAAGCAATCGAATTTCTGACTAAAGATTTTCCTCTTAGACATGAGTTATTTAGTCCAAATTATTATCGATGAAAACTTTAGGTAACAACGATACTAATTAGGAAGCAGCTTTTCAAAGAAAATAATTTTGACAGTCGAAAGTTTAATCGTAATATTGCAATGAACAAATAATATTAAAATGGGATTGACCAAAACCGAAATGTTTACCGACCTGCAAAACGAAATTTCATTATTCGCTAAAGTCCTTGGACATCCGGCAAGGATTGCCATTTTGCAACATTTATTCAAAATTGACTCTTGTGTTTGTGGAGATCTGGTAAACGAAATAGGACTTGCCCAACCAACTATTTCCCAACACCTTAAGGAATTAAAACACTTGGGTTTAATCAAAGGCAATATTGAAGGTACACGTGTTTGTTACTGTATAAACATCGAAAATTGGACTAAAATGAAGGGAATAATGTCTCAATTTCTAAATCAGGATATTTCGAAAAATGAAGATTACTGCTAAAAAAAATAAAAACATTGATCTTATAATCACCCTAAACTAATTAAAATGAAAAAAGAACAAGAATTAAAGAACCTAGTGAAAGAACGTTATGCTCGAATTGCCGAACAGGGCAAAGCTGAAAACGCTTCCTCTTGTTGTGGTTCGAACACAGCTTCCAACAAAGTTTACCATATTATGATGGATGACTACTCTGAAACCAATGGCTATGTTGAGGATGCTGATTTAGGCTTAGGCTGTGGTCTTCCTACGCAATTCGCCAAAATAAAAAAAGGGGATACCGTAATTGATTTAGGTTCCGGTGCCGGAAATGATTGCTTTGTGGCTCGACACGAAACTGGTGCAGAAGGAAAAGTAATCGGTATAGATTTTACACCCATTATGATTGAGAAAGCTCGGATAAATGCAGAAAAATTGCGCTACAACAATGTCGAATTTAGAGAGGGTGATATTGATGACATGCCTGTGAGTAATGATATTGCGGATGTAATTGTCAGTAATTGTGTGTTGAATCTTGTTCCCAACAAGCAAAAAGTTGTAGAAGAAATTTACAGGGTATTAAAACCAGGTGGACACTTTAGTGTTTCAGATATTGTTTTGGTTGGTAACCTGCCTGATGCCTTGAGAGAAGATGCCGAAATGTATGCAGGATGTGTTGCAGGAGCTATTCAGAAATCTGAATATCTGGGATTGATAGAAGATAAAGGCTTTCAAAATATAAAAGTCCAAAAAGAAAAGCCCATTATCATTCCTGATGATATACTCAGTAAATATCTTTCAAATGAGGAAGTGAAAACTTTCAACAAAGGAGGAACAGGAATTTTCAGCATCACAGTTTACGCAGAAAAGCAAGGAACAATGCAAGAAAAACCAATAGTAAAACTTTCCGAAATTTCAACTGCAAATTCCTGTACACCGGAGAGCGGATGCTGTTAGATTAAAATTGGCAAAGGTTTCAAAAACGCATCGGCCCTAAATCATTGGGCCGAGAAACCAGCTTTAAAAACTCCGTTGTATCCTGTATCATTTACTTTCCTACCAAATAACACAATTCTGGAGATGGGCAGCAGGGAATTGATCTCACCTCAGCATTATTTCCAAAAACAGGCTACATTTTAACATAATCAGACTTCTTTTTTAAACTCCTTAGCTATTCAGTTTTATTGAAATTCATTGTATAACCCGGTTAAAAACCCCGGGAGGATTTCGTGAATTTTAAAATATTAAGGATTATTTAAACTTCCATTAACAATTTAATGCATTAACATTCAGTAATTTAATGCTGGATTTGATTAGGGATATGAGGCAAAAAACAATAAATCCCGCGGCATTGGGTTCGCTAAGCAGGGGCTATTTTGGTTTTTATTAAAATCAGTTTAAAATACCTCGCTTCTATTTATCTGATCCAAACAACGAGTTTTGATCCTTCAAAAAACTGAACCCCAAACAGACCTTCGAATCCGGAAAAACCTGTTGTAAAAGACGAATTCACTCAGATCTTTATAAACTGATCTGTTTGAAAAATATGTATAGTCCAAAAAATATATTATGATCGAGGTTATAAAAGATTATGTCATTTTAAAAAAAACCGATCTGAGTTTTGAGAACGAAGCGGTTTTGAACCCTGCAACCATATGCGAGGAAAATATTATTCATTTATTCTACCGTGCAGTTCAAAAAGGGAATTATTCCAGCATAGGTTATTGCAAATTGAAAAATCCATTTAAAGTTGCAAAGCGTTTAAAAAAGCCTATCCTAAGTCCGGAATTTGATTATGAATCCCAGGGAATGGAAGATCCCAGAATTGTAAAAATTGACGATCTGTATTATCTCACCTATACAGCCTTTGACGGTAAAAATGCATTGGGGGCACTAGCTACCTCCAAAGATTTGAAGCTTTTCAAAAAAGAAGGCCTAATAGTTCCACAAATAAAATACAGCAAATTTAAACGCCTTGTTTCAAAGTGTAAAATAACTCCAAAATATCTTGAGATGAATGAAGATAATCCCTTCCTTATGGTTAAGGACGTGGTTTTTTTTCCTCGCCGCATAAATGACAGGTTATGTTTTCTTCTACGCATAAAACCGGACATACAAATAGTTTCGGTAAATAATTTAAAGGAACTCACCAAAGAATTCTGGGATAGCTATTTTTTGCATTTCGATGAAAATATTATGCTTACCTCCATGCATAGCCATGAGATCAGTTATATAGGCGGCGGCTGCCCGCCAATTGAGACTAAACACGGATGGCTGGTGATTTATCATAGAGCTACCAGTACCCTTGATGGGTCCTATATTTACAGTGCTTGCGCTTCCTTATTGGAACTCGACGATCCTCGGAAAGAAATTGCAAGGTTGCCCTATAAATTGTTTATCCCGGACCGGGAATATGAATTAAAAGGAGATGTGGATAAGGTGGTTTTCCCAACCGGAACTATTTTGATTGAGGATACCTTATTTATATACTATGGCGCCGCTGATGAACGGATAGCATTTGCTTCCCTGAGTTTGTCGGAATTGATAGCCGAATTGTTAAGCTATACCAGGACTGACGCAAAAAATATTATGACAAATTATTGAGGAGGAGATTATAAACTGAATCATTCAGGGTTCAATTAGATCCTTAAACCTCTCAAATAATTGGACTTTTAATTAAATAATAATGGAACCAGAAACAAAAAATATTCGGGAGTTAGGAATTGACACAGTGCGCGTATTGGCAGCTGATGCCGTTCAAAAAGCAAATTCCGGACATCCGGGAGCCCCAATGGCACTGGCTCCAATAGGTCACCTTTTGTGGTCGGAAAGCATGAACTATAACCCGCAAAATCCTGAATGGACAAACCGGGACCGGTTTATTTTATCTGCCGGTCATGCCTGCATGTTACAATACAGTTTTTTGTATTTAACCGGTTATAAGGTCACTTTGGACGATCTCAAAAATTTTCGGCAATTGCACAGCAAAACCGCGGGACATCCGGAATATGGATTATTGCCGGGTATTGAGGTAACTACCGGGCCATTAGGGCAGGGTTTTGCCAATGGAGTGGGATTTGCCATCGCGCAAAAATATATGGCCGCCCGATATAATAAGCCCGGCTTCGATCTTTTTAACTATAAAATTTATGCCATCTGCAGTGATGGGGACCTGATGGAAGGAATAAGTTCTGAAGCCGCGTCTTTGGCCGGGCATCTCAAGTTGGGCAATATGATCTACTTATATGACGATAACCATATTACCATTGAAGGAAATACCGATCTCACCTATACAGAAGACCTGCCAAAACGCTTTGAAGCTTATGGTTGGCAGGTGCAGGAGGTTGCAGATGGCAATGATCTCGAGGCTTTATCTGCCGCTGTGAAAAACGCCCAAAATGAAACCTCTCGTCCTTCCCTGATCAAGGTGCGTACGCATATTGGATTTGGCAGCCCTAACAAGGTAGATTCTGCCAGTGCGCATGGTTCGCCTTTAGGTGAAGATGAAGTGAAATTAGTGAAGCGACATTTTGGTTTTGATCCGGATAAATATTTTGAGGTACCCGATAATGTTTTAAATTATTATCGTGAAGCAGGTAAGAAGGGAATAAAAAAAGAACGGGATTGGGATGAATTGTTCGGGAATTACAAACAAAAATATGCAGCGCTGTCCAAAGAATTATTAAACAGCGGTAAGTTTGTTGAAGGATGGAAAGATAAATTACCGGTTTTTAAAGCCGGTGAAAAAATGGCTACCCGGAAGGCTTCCGGGAAAACCCTCAATGCAATTGCAGAATATTTCCCCACCCTGATTGGTGGTTCAGCAGATTTGGCGCCTTCCACAGTTACTGTTCTGGAAAAATATAAATTCTTTTCTGCTGCCGATCGTGATGGCCGAAATTTTCACTTTGGGGTAAGGGAACATGCCATGGGCGCAATCTTAAACGGAATAGCACTCAGTCACAATTTCATTCCCTTTGGCGCAACATTTTTAATATTTTCAGATTATATGCGGCCATCTATCCGGCTTGCAGCCATTATGAAAATCCATCCCATATTTATTTACACCCATGACAGTATAGGTTTGGGGGAAGACGGAACCACTCACCAACCGGTGGAACAATTAATTGGCTTGCGGTCTATTCCCAACATGACCCTGATTCGTCCGGCAGATGCAAATGAAACGGCACAAGCCTGGCGCGTTGCGCTTGAACATTCCGGCGGACCGGTTGCATTGATATTGACCCGTCAGGGAATTCCTGTAATTGATCAGGAAAAATATACGAATGCCTCTGAACTGGAAAAAGGAGCTTATATACTTTCCGAAGCAGAAAAAAGCCCCCAAATTATTTTGATAGCTACGGGTTCAGAAGTTCAATTATTATTGGCCGCCCAGCTAAAACTAAAGGAGCAAAATATTCCAGCACGTGTAGTGAGTATGCCATCCTGGGAATTGTTTGAAAAACAGGAAGATTCTTATAAAGAAAAAATTTTTCCAAAAGCCCTGAGAAAACGTCTGGCGGTAGAAGCCGGGTCATCTATGGGATGGCATAAATATATCACAGATGAAGGTGATATTATTGGCGTTGATAAATTTGGAGAATCGGCCCCGGGAGAAGAAGTGATGAAGGAATATGGATTTTCGGTAGAAAATGTGGTAAAAAGAGCAAAAGCCTTGCTTTAGCTGAAATAAAAAGATGAAGCCGGGTAAAGAACCCATTCTTCATTCAGGCAAAAAAATGAAATAAAGTCGGCCAATACCCGATGCTTTTAATAAATACCAGATCAAAATGAAAATAGGTATCTGTTCAGATCACGGTGGATATGCACTAAAGGAAATTATTCGGGAATTCCTGGTCAATATGGATTTTGAAGTTGTGGATTTTGGTGCCTATACACTGAATGATCAGGATGATTATCCAGACTATGTAATTCCGCTTGCCCGGGGAATTGCCATTTTCGGCAGTGGGATTGGCGCATCTGTAGCTGCCAATAAAGTGGCAGGGATAAGGGCGGCATTAATTACCGAACATTTTTCGGCACACCAGGGTGTTGAAGATGACAACATGAATATGATTTGCCTTGGAGGATGGATCACCGGTTCTGCCAGCGCCAAAGAACT
>JBDNHN010000498.1:0-4960 GCA_041688725.1 Gillisia sp. | reverse complement strand
TACAAATAAAGTAAGTTGCCGTTTGCACTTTAAGGAGCAGCGTGACAAGCAAGTTGTGGTCTGCCATCCGTGCTAGGGCAAGGATCATTATTGGCTCCAAAACAAAGGGAGTTATTAATGCAAATCCTGTAAAGCAGGGAAGTCCCTTCGAATAGATTGAAGTTTATATTTTGCAAAAATAGACAATAAGGATAAGTCAAAATTTAAAATCGAATATGTTCTCGGGTTGTTAAATTCTCGCCTAATGGCTTTTCACTTCCGCTATTCTAATAGTGAATTTGATACTCTATTTTTAAAAAATTCGAGGAGCAGAGTTAAAACTTCTGAATAAGATTCACCAGCAGGAATTCAAAATATTTTGAAAAGAAATGTAAACCACCTTTTGCATCAAAAGCTAGATTAACAATACAAAAATTAAACTTTACTCAAGTTTCGCACCCACTGTTTACAGGCTTTGAGCGATAATAAATAGCATGAAAACCAAGGTAAACCCTTGGTTTTACTGTATCTTTAGGTTACCACACATAAAGTACAAAACATGCTACAACACGAAGATATTGCAAAAACCCAAGAATTAAAAGGAAAGTTTAATAAGGTTTGGGTGAGTTCAGAATATTTACAGTCACATCTGAATATTTTAGGTTTTGATAAAATAAAAAGCCGGTTCAGTTGGTGCAAGAAGGCAGGTTTTACATTCGAGAGCTTGATCTCTACGCTTTTAATTTTACCACTTCTTGGAGTCAATTCCATTTATGGACTTACAGCCAATAAGGGCACGGAATTGAGTAAATATGGAAAAGATTCGTACTATCGGATTCTAGCAAATCAAAAAATCAACTGGAGAGCTTTTTTGGCTCAGTTCGTAAAGCAGTATTTATTGAAAGATGAACTTTTCACACCTTCGGCAGACGCTACAAGATGCTTGATCTTTGATGACACTGATCTTCCAAAAACAGGAAAGACCATTGAGGGGGTCTCAAAGATCTACAACCATGTATCAAAAACCTACTACTTGGGCTTCAAACTACTTGTGGCAGGGTATTGGAACGGAAGTGTTTTTATCCCCATCGATTTTAGTTTGCACCGTGAGAGCAAGACATCCAAATTAAAATATGGCCTAACGGCAAAGCAGCGCAAGGCCCAAAAGAATACTCCAAGATGTAGCAAGACAGTTGCGGCAAAGAGGTATAAGGAACTCAATAAAAAGAAGACAGACCTATTGGTGCAAATGTTCTCAAGGGTTGTAAAACGCAAAATCCCAGTAGACTACATTTTAATGGATACCTGGTTTACAAGTGTAGGGTTGCTTAAAAAGTTGCGAAGTATTTGTGAGACGGCCCATATTATTGGGATGTATAAATACAATAGTAAAATTGAAGTCAGGTCAAAGGTCAAAACATTGTCACAGCTCAAAAAACAGAAAACAAAACCGAAGCGGTGCCGTAGATTTAATTACCACTACCATCACTACATAACTGAAATTGATGGGCTTAAGGTTGCCGTGTTTATTTCAAGACGTGGAAAAAACGGCAAATGGCACACGTTGATAACGACTGATACAGCATTAAAATTCGTAAAAGCAATTGAAGTATATAGTATTCGATGGTCAATTGAAGTCTTTTTTAAAGAAGCCAAACAGCTCTTTGGGCTAGGGAAATGCCAGTCCACCAATTTTGATGTTCAAATTGCGCAAATAACAATTACAATGACCCAGTATTTACTCACAAGCATTCGATACAGGATGGAGGCTTATGAAACCATAGGCGGATTGTTCAGAGATTTGAAACAAGATTATATCGAAAACAAGTTAAATATCAGGATATTAGCAGTTGTCGACTTAATACTGACCGTTTTGGAAAAACTAGTAGAATCAATTGATATTGAATATATTACCTGCCAAATAATATCAAATATTGAAGATTTTGGATTAATAACAAATACTCATGAATTTAAATATCAAGCTGTTGCATAAAACTACTCTGGTGCGAAACTTGAGATAATAATAACAGTTGGTTTTCTCAGGTCAACATTTTAATTTTATTCAGAAGTTAAAAAATTCCAGGGCTATAAATGAAATGAAGGCACGGTGAATTATAAAATCGTGCATCCATCATAGCGGTTATTTTCGATGAAATTTTAGTATGGATTTTCCTTGCTGGTTGCAAACGGTTTTGTACAGACTTAAATAAGTAAATGTCCATTTCCTAAATCTGTGTTAAATATAAAACTACTGCGACTAATTTTGATTAATTTAAAATTTTATTGATAATTGTGATGAACAATAGTTTAAAATTCTGGTACCTGGAAAATTTTGATTTCTTTTCGGAACTCAGTCAAAATCAACGTGAATTTGTGCATAGGAATACCGAGATGAAAATATCACTAAAAAATGAAATTATATATCATGAAGGTTCTCCTGCGGATAATATTTATTTTTTAAAGGAAGGAGAGATTCGCATTTCCAAATTTAATGATGCAGGAGAGGAATTCCTGATAAGGATAATTCCTCCGGGATCAATTTTTGGGGAATCTTCCATTATTTGCAGCTCCAAAAGAAATGAATTTGCTACTGCTGAAAAACAATCTTTGATATGTAGGATGAGCAATAACAAAATGAAAGAATTATTGCTTTTAAACCCGGAATTAAACCTAAAATTTTTCGGAATGTTGGAAATAAGATTGGAAAGTATGCAAAAACGTCTGGAGGATCTAACCTTTAAAAATAGTGAAGAACGTATCCTGGATTTCATAAAATCTACAGCCAAAATTTCCGGTAAATGCTCGAATGGTGAAATAATAATTCCTCCCTCACTCACAAAAATATCGCAAAACTGGCTTCCACCTCCCGACAAGTAGTTTCTGGAGTTTTTAACGATCTAAAAAAACAAGGGATTATAGATTATAACAGACGGGAAATAAAAATTTTAAATCCTGATGCAATTCTTAATTCTTCATCTAAAACCGTCAAATAACCCTCAAATTGTCAAAATCCGGACAATTTTTTTTCGCTTTGACCTTTAACTTGTTAGGTATTTTGAAACTGAAGTTTTCGAGATCATAACCAAAAAAATACATATTATGAAAAGTACAGATTGGAAAGTAATTAAAGCAGCAATGGATGCAGGGATTCCCGATCCTGGTTTTGAAATAGATGAAAATACCGCTATTGTTATCACAGACCCTCAGAATGATTTTCTAAGGTCAGATGGTGTTGCATGGTCTGTGGTTAAAGAAAGTGTAATGGAGAATAATACCATCTCCAACTTGGGCAGGGTATTAAAACTGGCCAAAGAAAAAGGGATCAAGGTTTTTATATCTCCCCACTATTTTTTTCCTACAGATAAGGGATGGAAATTTGGAGGGGCATTAGAAAAATTTATGGATGTTAAAGAGATGTATAAAAGAAAAGGCCGGCTGGATATGGAAGGTTTTGAAGGTTCCGGAGCCGATTTTCTCGATGAGTTCAAGGAGTATTTTGCTCAGGATAACATCATACTTTGCAATCCGCATAAGATATTCGGGCCTCAAACCACAGATTTGAACCTGCAACTTAGGAAATATAAAATCCAAAAAGTGTTAATGGCTGGAATGTCCACGAATCTATGTCTGGAATCCCATACCAGGCACTTGTTGGAAGAGGGATTTGAAATTGCTGTAATTGCCGATGCCAGCGGAAGTGCGAAGCTTCCCGGGTTTGACACTTTCCAGGGAGCATTGATGAATTTGAGGTTGCTGACCAGTCACGTATTCACTACGGAGGAGTTTGAAGATGTTTTAAAATCTGTCGATTTTAAAAGAAGTATTCCTAAAAAATAATCCTTATGGAGTTAAATAGTAGAGATTTCAAAAGATTAAGAAATTTGATTTTCGCTTATAGAAAAGCAAACATTTAGCTAAAAAAATCATAGAAACTATTAATTGGAAAGCAGGTATTTGGGCTGGAAACATAGCCGGAATTTTTTTTTTAATCCTTGAGATGGTAATGGCACCACTCTTTTTAGATAGATCTCCCTGGGGTTCTCCACGAATGATTGCTGCTATTGTTCATGGGGAAGGAGTTCTGCCTCCACCCGCCACTTTTGATTTTGGGATTGTGATGGTAGCCATCGTACTCCATATGATTCTGTCTGTTATTTATGCTTTAATAATTGGACACATAATCAGGAAAATGTCATTTGGGATGGCCCTTTCAATAGGTGCACTTATTGGTTTGGCACCCTACCTGGTAAATTTCTTCTTAATGACCGGTGTCTTTCCCTGGTTTGAGATGGCACGAGATTGGGTGTCGATTTTCGCACATTTAATTTTTGGTCTAAGCGCGGCCTGGACTTATGTCAAACTTCGCGAGCATTCTCCTGAAAAAGACAGGATCATAAGCACCTAGACTGTTTTTATAGTATGCTCTCAGGTTTCTGTTTGCATTCACAGTTTCGATTGCCAGATAACAGGCGATTTAGTCTATTATTAAATAATAAAATAAATCGCCAATTTGTAAAAAAAGCAAGCCAATTTTCTCAACTTTTTTAATGCTTTCCCAACCAATAATTTTTGACCTTCTTATCAAAAAACACAACTTTATACCCTAATTATTATATTTTCAAGACTGCCTATTTTCCCTAAAACTACATTATTTCTTATAAAAACATTATTGATCGGAAAAAGTTAGACTATTATTTATAATTTTTCATCAGCAGAATTCCCTTCTTTTTAGGCGTGGTCCTTTAAGTTTTCAGGTACTCCTGTTTCCCGGGGATTCTTAGGATCATTACTCCACTCAAACCAGCCACCATCAAAAACCGAAACTTTTGGCCATCCCATGAGCCATGCGTTGAACCAGGCCTCGCTGCCACGCCAGCCGGTGCCGCAGTAAAAGGCAAGGTGTTTATCTGGGGTGATGCCGTTACTTTTCCAAATTTCTGCAATTTCGTGGAATTCACGCGTGGTTTGATCCAGGTTTCGG
>JBDNHN010000497.1:0-2427 GCA_041688725.1 Gillisia sp. | reverse complement strand
TTTTTGGCTATATCAGAGCTTTGCGATGCACCCGTTGTAATATCTCCTGAGGATGGTAAATTTAACTGACCTAACTTTTCTTCTAAAGTCATTAGAGAAAGCAAGGAATCAATTTTTTTATTCATCTGAACTTCATCAGCTTTCCAGGCAGAATAATCTATAGTTTCGGATTTAGTTAAATCTGCTTTTTCCTGAGCATTTAAGCTGAGAGAAATTACGCAAACTGCGAGTATAACCAGGTTTTTTTTCAAAATAGAAATCTTACTTATTGAGTGGTTCATAATTTTAATCCTTATTGAATTGATGTGAATTCCTTCACCGGCTGGGTAATTTTCCATTATTTTTTATTTTTAGTTTGACTGAACAACCAGGGCAACAACTCCGGTTCGGCAAAGGCGGAGTCCCAACTATTGTGATTATCGTTTGGGTACAAAGAAAGTTTCGCATTTCCTCCATTGGTGTTGATTGCCCTGGCCATGGCCTTCGAATATTCAGGCGGAACAACATCATCCTTTTCACCTTGGAATATCCAGATATTAAAGCCTTTTGGATATGCTTTGGCAATAAAGGGATCTGCACCTCCGCAAATCACAAAAGCCGCGGTAAACATTTCCGGCTTTTTATATATAATTTCAAAGGTGCCCATTCCGCCCATAGAAAGTCCTCCAACATAGATTCTGTCCTTATTGACAAAATCTTTGGTGAGCAAATTCTCCATTAACCCAATAACCAGTTTTAAGGACTTAGTTGATTCCTCGTCATTTTTAAAGTTGAATTTGAATGGAATCGTATCCCGGTTTACTTCTACTTTTGCCCAATAATCTTCCTTTGGAGCCTGCGGAAAAATTACAATCGCCGGAAAATCTTCCTGGTTATTAAGGAAAAGTTCACTGCCGTGTGTAAGTTGAGATTCATTATCACTACCGCGTTCCCCTGCCCCATGCAAAAACAGTAAAACCGGATATTTTTTATATTCTGAAAAATCTTTCGGCAATAAGATCCTGTATTTTAAAGTATCCCCGTCTTTAACAAAATGTGCCTTCTTAAAATCTGCTTTAGATTGTGCAAAAACCGAAAATGGCAACATAAGCAACATTAAAAGAAACGGTGCCGCTTTGTATAAAAGTTTATTTTTCATATCTAAGTTATTAATTCAACCTGACAGGTTTAATTTGACGCTAATAATTATTGATGATCAAAGCCTAGTTTATCTAAACCATTTTTCACCTCCGGAGCACCCATAAATAAGTCCCAGATAAGTCCGGATCGATAATTTTCGATCATTACTACCTGTGGTCCCTGGTCTATTGCCAGATATCTTGGTACTACCCAGGATTCTCCTTCTAAACTATATGCATCATAAAATCCCGCCGGACCCCAAACTAGGTCGTTTAAATCTTCGTAAAAAAATCTGATCCCTACAATGGATTCTTCAGGAGTATAAGGGATAGAACTTACGGCTGCCGTTGGGGAGACCACTCCCCGGTCATTATCCGGAGAATGGGCGCTGTATCCAATACTGTTGTCTTCATTACGGGTATAACTGGCTGTAAGTCCCCATGAATTTTCACTATAGGTTTCAAAATTTTTCGGATTTTCAACACAATACTGGTAATTGATCTTAGAGTGATTTACGTTTAAATCCCAATAATTGGCATATTTGTCACTAAGCCCTTTAGGATTTAATCCCAGATAGGAATAATGTGCCCAAAACAACGGGCCACCTTTGTTTCCATTGGTATTGTGTTTTAAAATTAAAGGCAGGCCATAAGCCTCTTTATCGGTTACAATATCACCGTTTCTTGCCCAACCTTTGTGGTAGGCATTGGCTTGGATTGAATGATCTGGTGAAGAAGCTCCTAATACATAGGTTATTAAACATTCATTATAACCTTCTATCATAAAATCCATTTCCCACTCATAATCCGGGGACCAGTGCCAGAAAATCCCATCTTTGTTATTGGTATACCAATCCCATTCAATCCCTTTCCAAAGCTCATCATATTTTTGGGCCACTGCCTGTTCTTGCACATTTCCATTTTTAAGATATTCCCTCACCACGATAAAGCCCTGTGCTAAAAATGAAGTTTCTACGATATCTCCCCCATCATCCTTTGCTCCAAATGATTGAGTTTCACCGGTTTTGCCATTGATCCAGTGCGGCCAGGCGCCGTGATATCTTTCTGTTTTTGCAAGAAAACCGGCTATTTTATCCAGACGAGCCACAGCAGAATCCCGGGGAATAAATTTCCTTTCAATTCCTACCACTATAGCCATAAGGCCAAAACCGGAGCCACCCGTAGTTACAATGTGAGCATCATTCTTTGGATAGGTTCCATCGGGATGATAACGCTCCCTGGCCATCCCTGAAGTTGGTTCGGCATAATCCCAAAAGTATTTCAGGGTTTGCTTTTGAACTGTATCCAG
>JBDNHN010000071.1:0-6022 GCA_041688725.1 Gillisia sp. | reverse complement strand
TTTTCCCAATTTTTCTGAAAAACGCTCGTGATAATCCCACCAAGGCTTTTCTGCATAAAAATGACCTTCAACAGCGAGTTCTGCCCAATCCTCCATGACCTCATCTACATATCTTTTAGCCGATTTGGGTTGTAATCCAAGAGAATTCCCGGTAAAATAAATCACATCTTTACCATTAACTTTCGGAAAATAAAATTCACTTTTATATCTGGCTAAGGAATCAGTTTTATCTAGGGATCTTGCAAATTCCCTGGTGTTTTTGAACTGCATATTATCTGGTTTACCGTAAAAATACCATTTAATTTCAGGTTCAAAAAGGACTGACCTTGCTTTTATAAAATAAAAAATTGGTTAAAATAAAGAGTTCCTTAAATTTGACTAAAATTGAGAGTGCAAATGAATTTTATTCCGAAAGCCATAGAAGAATACGCAGTAGATCATACACAACCAGAACCGGAGTTACTTGCCCTGCTCGCCAGGGAAACACACCAAAAAGTTTTGCAACCGCGAATGCTAAGTGGGCATTATCAAGGCAGGTTGCTGAGTATGATCTCTAAAATTGCAAGGCCAAAATCTATTTTAGAGTTGGGGACTTATACCGGATATTCCGCTTTATGTCTTGCGGAGGGTTTACAACAAGACGGAGTGTTGCACACCATAGATATTAATGAAGAACTCAGGGACTTTCAGAAAAAATATTTCTACTTATCCATTTTTAAAGACCAGATTCATCAACATTTAGGCAATGCCTTAAACATTATCCCAAACCTGGATATAAAATTTGACCTGGTATTTATAGATGCCGATAAACCCAATTACCCCGTTTATTTTGACCTTATCATAAACAAATTAAATCCAGGTGGAATTATCCTTACTGATAATGTGTTGTGGAGTGGAAAGGTGGTTGAGAAAATACAGGAAGATGATGAATCTACCCGCGCTTTAGTAAAATACAATAGGTTGGTAGCAGCAGACAGCAGACTTGAAACCATTATGCTCCCCATAAGGGACGGATTAAGCATTAGCAGACTGAAACTATAGGAGAAAGGCTATCGCAATCGGGGATTCCAGCTGATATGACCTTTTTATGCTTTCCATTTCAAATAACCGAAGCCTCTAGACAAATTTTTTATTACTTCTCCCGCTCCCGAAAGCTATCGAGATCGCAGATCTGCGCAGAAAATAATAAGTTTAAACTATTTTTCAACTTCATAATAAAAAAGGTCCTATAAGTTCAATTAATAAAATTTAATCCCGGCCAGTAAACTCAACCTATAAAAGATATGGGCAAACAAAATTCCCACCAATGCACCTGCAATTAGATCTGAGGGATAATGAACACCCACATATATCCTGCTCATAACAAATAAAATGGGCCAGATATAAATTGCATAAATCCATTTATACTTTTCCTTAATACAAAGCACAACAAAAGTTGCAACTACAAAGGAACTTGATGCATGTCCTGAAAAAAAACTGTAATTGGTTGGGCCCTGAAGAATTCTAATAAGGTCCTGTAATTCCGGCTGATTATTCGGTCTTAACCTTAAGGACATTGTTTTTACCAAAAATGTAAATCCCATTGTGGAAAAAAAGGCTAGCACCAAAAAAATTGAGGTGAGAATTGCTTTTTTCCAATGAAAAATAACAAAAAACATAATAAAAAAAAAGAGGTAGAGAGGGATCCAGTGTTTGGAATTGGTTACAAAAACCCAAAATGCATCATAAGATTCGATTCCTAAATTGTTTAAATAAACAAACAATTCACAATCCCACTTAATTAATTGTTCAAGCATTAAAATTTACGCTTAACCGAGCCGGTAATTTCCTCGATATCTTCCTTAACCTTACTGATCTCATTCCTTACATCTTTGGAAAAATCGGTATCTATCCCCTTTTTTTCAGCGCTTTTTTGAATTTCTCCCTTTATGTCATTAGATGCATTTTTAAGTGTGCGCATTCCCTTTCCCAAGCCTCTGGCTATTTCCGGGATTTTGTCGGCACCAAAAACCATGACCAAAATAAATATTATAAAACCAATTTCGGCACCACTAATAAATAAAGGAATTGTTATCATAGTATAAAAAATATTACTACAAATTTAATTTAAAAAAAGAAGCTAACTCTTAAAGTCGGCTTCTTTTTTTTTCTAAGTAAAAAAATTAAATTCCGGCATTTTCTTTAAACTGCTGAAACTTATCTAATTCGATTTGCTGAGGCCAGCTGTTGTTATCTAAATTCACATCGGCAGTTTCTAGATTTGGATCTACCACAATTTTGGTGATTTCCTTATCACTTGCAATCGCCTTGCTTACTTCCCCGTCATTTTTACGCCATACCTGTACGGGATATGTTACGGTTTCAGCGGTACCATCAGCATAAATGTATTCTACTATTAACGGCATTACCAAACCTCCCGGTTTATTGAATACAATTTCATAAAAATATTTAGGATTTTTCAGCCTTGCCCGCTCTTCGGGAGTGAAATTATCCATAACATACTCCTTCAATTTAGGGGCATTTTCAAATGAATTTTCACCCTTCATCTCAGCCGAGTCTTCTTCACTTCCTTCTTCAACAACATAAATTGCATCTACATTGTCGGGATCTGAAATTCCATATTGCTCTAAAAAAACTTTACCCTTTTTGGTAGCCTTATCAGTGACATAATATTTTTTCACTTCTTTTATTCCAATGTCTACATAATCTGTACTATAAAACCATCCTCTCCAAAACCAGTCCAGGTCTACTCCGGAAGCATCTTCCATAGTCCTGAAAAAATCTTCGGGAGTTGGGTGTTTAAACATCCAGCGTTGTGCGTAGGTTTTAAATGAATAATCGAATAAATCCTGTCCCATCACAGTATTCCTCAGAATATTAAGGGCAGTGGCCGGTTTTGAGTAAGCATTATTTCCCAACTGAAAAACATTCTCGGGATTGGACATAATTGGAGTGATATATTTTTGATCCCCCTTCATATAAGGAACTACCTCAGCCGGAATTCCTCTTCTGGAAGGATATGTTTCATTAAGGCCAATGGCTCCCGGATATTTTTTTCCAAAATCCTGTTCTGCAAGATATTGCATAAAGGTATTCAAACCTTCATCCATCCACCCCCATTGGCGCTCATCGCTATTCACAATCATTGGAAAGAAATTATGCCCTACCTCGTGTATTATAACACTGATCATTCCAAATTTCACTCTAGCACTATAGGTACCATCCTTTTCCGGACGTCCATGATTCCAGCAAATCATAGGATATTCCATTCCCTGATTTTTTGCATGAACAGAAATAGCTTT
Organism: Gillisia sp.; assembly: GCA_041688725.1. Classification (GTDB taxonomy): domain Bacteria; phylum Bacteroidota; class Bacteroidia; order Flavobacteriales; family Flavobacteriaceae; genus Gillisia. Next base: position 2,720 of record JBDNHN010000071.1, on the reverse strand, counting down.
ATGATATGGGTATTGAAAGGTATGTCCGGAATAGGATGTTAAGGTACTTGCAACCGCAAGTGTAGAGTATTCTTCCCAAAGCGGATTTCCCTCTTTAGGATACAAGGAAACAGCCATTACATCCTTGCCTAAAACATCCACATTCATCATGTCTAAAATAAATTTTCGGGAAGTGGCAAATGCAAAATCACGAACCATTTCAGCTTTTAATTTCCAGGTTTTCTTTTTATCTGAAAATCCTTTTTCCGCTGCTTCTGCTTCTGCCTGTGTGACAATGATCACCGGTTTATCGTAGGATTTTTTAGCCTCCTCAAACCTTTTCATCATCTGGCTTGAATAAACTTCTTTTCTGTTTTGAATTTCCCCGGTTCCATCTAAAATATGATCTGCAGGAACGGTAATACTCACTTCATAATTCCCAAAAGGCAAGGCAAATTCGCCATTACCCCAAAACTGCATATTTTGCCATCCTTCAACATCATTGTAAACTGCCATTCTTGGAAAAAACTGGGCTATTACATACGCATTGTTCCCATCTTCAGGAAAATGTTCAAATCCGGATCTTCCACGGTTGACAACGTGACTATTAACATTGTACCACCATTTTACAGAAAAAGAATAACTTTCTCCTGCTTTTAAAGGCTGAGGCAAATCTACCCGCATCATAGTGAAATTGATGGTATAAGGAAGTGGCTTTCCATCTTTTGAAACTTCTTCAATATTAAATCCGCCATCAAAAGGCTCCTCCATAAATTCGTTAACAAATTTCCCGGGTTGAGAAACCGGTGCAATGCCATTGCCATCTTTTAAAAGAGCAGGTGAATTTTTTGAACGAATATTTTGATCTAATTGCACCCATAAATATTCTAGATCGTCCGGCGAATTATTATGATAAGTAATTGTTTCAATACCCGTTAATTTTTGATTTTTGTCATCCAGCTCGATATCCATTTTGTAATCCGCCTGGTTTTGATAATATGCTTCTCCCGGAGCTCCTGAACCTGTGCGATACTGGTTGGGAGTTGAAAATTCCTTATAAAGTTGCCTGAATTTGTTTTGATTGGTGTGACCCACCTCCTTAATTTCTTCCTTTTGAATTTTGCCTTCCTGGGCGTAAATCCCGGCAGATAGAATTAAGAAGAACACCAACATTGCAGATTTAAAATTTCTCATTCTTGTTTCTTGATTTTTAAGTTGGTAAAAGTAAGTATTCCTAAACATAATACAATTTATTGACTAATTATTTACTGAAAGTTAACAGATCTTCATCTTTGCCATTTGTCAAAATCAAGCTCTTTGTTTCCCCTTTATACTCAACATGCACAAGGTTTTTCTGTTCGCTAAACATATCAATTAAAATGGCATTTTTAATCCCAATCTTTTTGAATTCGGGGACATCAGGTATCTCTAAATAAAAAAACAGCAAATCATTTTTATATTCCTTTCCTATATAATTCAACCTATAAGGCTTTCCGTCCAATTCAACTTTCATTTTTTTACCGAGATATTTTTTGATATAACCTGTTACCTTTTCACTGTCTCCATTTTTTGTTAAATGAATGGATTGGTCATACCTTGTTTGAAGTAATTTTTCAAGATCATCAATAAAAACGCGAGAAATAATTTGAAGGCTGTGAGCCTTTTCATTATATTCAATTTCAGTGAGGCTAATGTAAAATTTATGATTGGTATTAAAAGAGGAAAGACTAAATAAAAGTAAAAGGAATAAAAATCTAGTTTTCATTAAGTTGTTTAAATCAGTGAAAATTATTTAATTTTAAAGCGAAATCTCTTAATTACTTTTATATACTCAAAAAATATTCCATAAAACCAATTTTGACAAATAGGATTGATAAATTTTTGTTGGCCGTCCGTTTTTAGCGTCTAAATGAATTATTGTGATAATTTATTTAAAAACAACTCGAAGAATATTGGTGTTTTAAAACTGACAGGATTATTTTGTCTGAATTCAGTAAATGTAGAAATATGAAACTCTCATTGTATCTTTCATATTTACTTCTGAAGTAAACGCGGATGTTTCGTTATTTTCTATACTGCTTTTTATATTTTTTGCTTTGCTCTATCAAGAAATCGATTAAATCCAATTCATTCCCTCCTTTTAGCATCTGTTCGCTCAATCCGTTGTCATTGGCATAAAAAATAAAATCGCTTATGTACTCCTTCTCAATATCCAGATTTTCCCTGAAGAAATCATCTTTATACATTTTTAGGATATACTCATCAATTTCCCGGATAACCGACTTAGCGTATGGATGTTTTACATCTTCTTTCTTTTTGGCAATAAGAAATTCTTTAAAAATATTGACAAAATCAAGCCCATTTACCAACCTGGTTTTACTCATCGCCAAAGCGGTATTGTACGGAAGAGATTCTAGGTCGGGGCCGGTTTCAGTATCAAAATCCATATTTTGAACATTCGTCGCAGTTAAATTTGTAGGTAATTCTGCTATTTTCAAACGGTTGAGATCCACATTTATATTCCCTGAAAGATCATAAGGGGTCACTACTACTTCCGGCAACCTGCTCACTACTTCACTCACAAAAATATTTAAGGTCTCTGTATTTATAATACCCTGATCTACAATTACAGTAAACTCCTGAAATTTTATTGTGGTAACACGCAAACTGTCATTGAAAGCTACCGCAATGTTAAATTTTCCTAGAGAATCGGTCACGGCAAATCTGTTAGAATTTAAATT
>JBDNHN010000496.1:0-2771 GCA_041688725.1 Gillisia sp. | reverse complement strand
GTTAAAGCTTCCCCGTCATCTCTGGTTCCGGTTGGATTGCCTACGCTGCAGTTGTCATCGGCAGTAGCCGGAACAATAGTTAAGGCTGCGCTGCACAGGCCATTATCCGCAGTGGTATCAATATTGCCTCCTGCAGTAATTATCGGAAGCTGATCATCAGTTACGGTGATATTCTGCACACAGGTTTTTGTATTATCATGAATATCGGTTACAGTCCAGATTACAACCGTAATTCCTACCGGATAAGTGCCTGAGGCATCGGCAGTGCTATTAAAATCGTTTGTTATTGATGCCACTCCACAGTTGTCATTGGTTTCAGGAGCAATTACAGTGACTGCTGCATTACAAACCCCGGCATCTGCAGGCTGACTTTGGTCAGAGGCACAGGTAATTGAAGGATCTTCAACACTATCACCATCTAAAACTTCTATTTCAACAGAGGTATCATTACAAGCATTATCATCTGTAACGTCAACTTGATAAAAGCCAGCAGTTAAACCTGTATAGCTACCATCGGTATCACCATCGGTAGCAGGAGCATTTGAATATGGACCACCAGAAGTTGCAGAATATAATAGATTATAAACAGCAGTTCCAACAGCACCAGATATGGTCGCTGCAACATTGCCATCACTTCCTCCACCACACGTAACAGGAGTAGACGATATATTAGTTATTGATAAATTACAACAAACATCTACATCCACAGTGTCATTCATTGTATCGAAATCACCATCAGCATCTGTAACCGTTAAACTTATATTTTTTATTCCAGAACTAGAGTAAGTTATTGTATGCGGGCCAACTGTATTAGCAGTAGCTGGTGATGCACCAGCACCAAAATTCCAACTATAAACTAAAGTACCATCTCCACCTGAAGATTCGTTTGTAAAAACAACTTCTTCATAGTTTCCATTAGTACAACTTTCAGTAAACGAAAAATCTACAGCTAATGGTGTATTAACTGTAATTGGTGGTAAGAATTCACCACCACATTTACTATTTGAAGTTGAACAGGTTGGTAAGCCTCCAGCTTGTCCGGGCGCTTGCCAAGAAATAAATATATCCCTTAATTCTAATACCTCACCACATAAATATGAAGGTATTAATACCATTCTATAATCGTCAACATCTATTGCTCCATCATTACCTGCACTTATTTTGTTAGGAGAAACGGTTGGTAAACCATTTAAACCAATTTTAACATTGTCCTTGTACAAGTTAAATTGAATAAATAAATCGTACTTAGAACTTGCCTTTGTAATTTCTACCCAAAGGTAATATTCATTAATTGGGTCTGGGACAGTACATATAGACAATTTGTTGCCAGCAGCATCTGCAAGGTATACACCACCAATTTCAACATCATTGGCCGAACAGCCATCGATGGTACATGTTGCGTGTCCTTCAGTTGCCGGTTCAGATGCTATAATTTGCGAATATGTATTGGTAATTCCAAAGCATAGAAACACTAGTAAGACTAGATGTTTTTGCAAGTTAGTTTTAAACGTAAAAGTTTTCATAGGCACATTTTGTGCTTGCGCATTTACGAAATTTATTAGCCACATACAGGCAAGGATCACTGCAATTGGAAATTGGATTTTTTTCTTGTTATCCAAAGCGTTTTCCAACATTTTAAAAAAGGTGACCAAAAATGAGAGAGTAGTTTTCCGGGTCATAATTGATATTTTTTGAATTAGACATATTTATTTTAAAGCGAACTGATGTGATCTTTATAAATCTGATTTAAAAAATCATTATTTTAAATAACAGTTTTGATGGTAAGGAGATCAGAAGGGGTATAATAATCTCTTTTTTGTTCTTTTGGGGAAAGAACAATGTCTAATAAATATTGAAGATTTTGGGGGGAATCTTTACTACTCGTTTGAGGAACGAATTGTATACTTTATTATATTATGGTATAAATATATTTACATAAAACGATATATCTAATAAATATTCTATTTATTAGATATAATACCAATTTAATAGGATGAAATGCAAATTTTATCATGTATAATGGGGAGTTTCCCCTATTTCAAATGAAAAAAAATATTTTTTGCAGAAGATATACAGAAGAATCAATAGGTGAAATCCGGTAATTTTTACACTCATCCTTATATGGACAAATATTCTGAAACTTTTATAAAACATATTCCGTCTTACTGTCAAATCCCGTAAATTGCACCAAAGTAAATTTTATGAGTAAAAATTTAGCCGATTACCGTAAAAACTACATCAAAGGCGAATTGCTGGAATCGGAAATTCCTGAAAATCCATTGGAACTGTTTCAGGTTTGGTTTGAAGAAATGGAAATGGTATTAAAATATAACCGTGAAAAAACTGATTCGACGGAAGTAAATACCATGACTGTTGCTACTATTGGGCTGGATGGTTTTCCAAAAAGCAGGATCGTACTTTTAAAGGAGTTTAATAGCGATGGATTTATTTTTTACACTAATTACACTTCAGAAAAAGGAATTGCCCTGGCACATAATCCCAATATTTGTTTGTCATTTTTTTGGGCCGGCCTGGAGCGCCAGGTTATAATTAAAGGAAAAGCAGAAAAAACTTCGGAAGAAAAAGCGATCGAATATTTTAAATCCAGACCGCGTGGTAGCCAGTTAGGTGCCCTGACTTCCGACCAAAGCAGCGAAATTGAATCGCGTGAAGTACTGGATAATAAACTTCGGGAACTTGAAGAAAAATATAAAGACAAGGAAATCCCAAAACCCGAATTTTGGGGTGGATTTCTAATTAGACCCGAAAAT
>JBDNHN010000495.1:0-13432 GCA_041688725.1 Gillisia sp. | reverse complement strand
ATTTCCTCTTCGACATTTTCACCATTTAAATAGATTGCAGCATAACCCAGTTTATCATCAAAAATGAATTTTAAATTTATTTCGGGCAATTGTGCTATTAGTCCTTCTTTATTAAAGGAAGAATCCGTTATTAATGAATTCCGCATTGCATATAAAGCTACTGCTCTATACATAGCTCCCGTATCTACATAAACATAACCCAATTCTTTAGCCAATTGCTTGGCAACAGTGCTTTTTCCAGTGGAAGAAAACCCGTCTATTGCGATTGTGATTTTATTGTTCATCAATTATGTTTTCAGATTTTCACCTAATTCAATAGGCCTTTCTCTTAACGAAAAAGCAAATGTAAGAAAATAGGAGTTTTGATTATTTTTGAAAATATTAAACCCCGGGTTTATCCGGGGTTTATATATTAAAGGATTTTTGCGTTTTTAACCTTTTCATCTGTTATGGCTAATTTTATCACCTCTTCCATATCTTTCACATAATGAAAGGTAAGACCTTCCAGATATTCCTTTTTTATTTCGTCTATATCGCGCTTATTTTCTTCACATAAAATAATCTCTTTGATCCGTGCTCTTTTTGCTGCCAATATTTTCTCTTTTAACCCTCCAACCGGCAATACTTTACCACGCAAAGTGATCTCGCCTGTCATGGCCAGGCTCTTTTTGATCTTTCTCTGAGTAAACAGCGATACCAAAGAAGTTAACATGGTTATCCCTGCGCTTGGTCCGTCTTTAGGGGTAGCACCTTCCGGCACATGAATATGTACATTGTATTTGCTGAAAACATCCTGATCAAGTCCTAAAGATTCGGCATTGGATTTTATATATTCCATCGCTATGGTAGCCGATTCCTTCATCACTTTTCCTAAGTTTCCGGTAATACTAAGATTGCCTTTTCCTCTGGAAAGAATAGATTCAATAAATAAAATATCGCCCCCAACCTGAGTCCAGGCTAGACCTGTTACAACTCCAGCAACATCATTGTTTTCATATTTATCCCTTTCCATTCGTGGACTTCCCAAAATTTCCAGGACATCTTCATTGGTTATCTTGATGTGATATTCCTCTTCCATCGCAATATTCTTGGCGGCATACCGAACCATTTTGGCGATTTTTTTCTCAAGTCCGCGCACTCCGGATTCCCGAGTGTAACCTTCTACAATTTTTTCAAGTTGAGGGATCCCAATTTTAAGGTGTTCTTTGGAAAGTCCGTGCTCTTTTAATTGTTTCGGAAGTAAATGTCGTTTTGCAATTTCAACTTTCTCCTCTATGGTATATCCGGAAACATTAATAATTTCCATTCTGTCCATTAATGCCGGTTGCAGGTTGCCTAAACTGTTGGCAGTTGCAACAAACATCACCTTGGAAAGGTCAAATCCCATTTCCAGAAAATTATCGTGAAAATCGCTGTTTTGTTCAGGGTCCAGAACCTCCAGTAAGGCCGAGGAAGGATCCCCGCTATGCCCGCTGCTAAGTTTGTCTATTTCATCCAGAACAAATACAGGATTGCTTGTTCCCGCTTTTTTAAGGCTCTGAATGATCCTTCCTGGCATCGCGCCAATATAGGTTTTACGGTGCCCCCGAATCTCTGCTTCATCTCTTAACCCACCTAGTGAAATACGAACATATTCCCGGCCTAAAGCCTCGGCAATAGATTTTCCCAACGAAGTTTTTCCAACTCCGGGAGGTCCGTATAAACATATAATTGGCGATTTCATATCATTACGCAGTTTTAAAACCGCCAGATGTTCAATAATTCTTTCTTTTACATCATCTAATCCATAATGATCCCTATCCATGATCCGTTTAGCGCGTTTTAAATCGAATTTATCCTTACTGAATTCATTCCAGGGAAGATCTAAAAACAGATCCAGATAATTGCGCTGAATGGAATATTCAGCTACCTGGGGATTCATTCGCTGCATTTTGGCTAGTTCTTTGGTAAAATGTTTTTTAACATCTTCTCCCCATTTCTTCTTCTTGGCACGAACAGCAAATTCTTCCATCTCATCTTCCTGAGATACACCACCCAATTCTTCCTGGATCGTCTTCATTTGCTGATGAAGGAAATATTCCCTTTGTTGCTGGCTCATATCGCTTTGAACCTTGTTTTGAATATCATTTTTCAGTTCCAGTTTTTGGAACTCAATATTCATATATTTTAAGGTAGACAGTGCCCTGTCTTTTAAATTATTGGTTTCCAGCAAATTTTGTTTCTCCTCAACCGTCAAGTTCATATTGGAAGAAACAAAGTTTATAAGAAACGAAGGGCTTTCAATATTTTTGATCGCAAAGGAGGCTTCTGAAGGAATATTCGGGCTGCCTTTTATAATTTGAAGAGACAGGTCTTTTATAGAATCCACAATTGCTGCGAATTCCTTGTTGCTTGCTACAGGCCTTTTCTCAGCTACTTCTTTAATTGAAGCCGTTAAATAAGGTTTTTCTGAAATAATTTCAGAAATTTCAAATCGTTTTTTACCCTGAATAATTACAGTGGTATTCCCATCGGGCATTTTTAAAACCCTTAAAATTCTGGCAACAACACCTGTTTTATGAATGTCTTTAAGTTTCGGGTTTTCAATTTCCTCATCCATTTGGGCTACAACCCCAATAACTTTACTTCCGTTATTAGCATCATTGATGAGCTTGATTGAAGCATCCCTTCCGGCAGTAATTGGTATTACAACTCCGGGAAACAATACGGTATTCCTGAGCGGTAAAATTGGTAAAATTTCGGGGAGGTCTTCTTTATTAATTTCTTCCTCATCTTCCGGAGTCATTAAAGGAATTAACTCTGCATCCTCATCAATTCCTTGAAATGACAAACTGTCCATATTCATTAATTTTGATTTAGCCATATCTTATTTTAAGTCAAACTGTCACTGCAGTTGGTTGTTCATATTATTATATAAGCTTCAATATATATCACATTACCCTAAGGCAGCGCATTGAGGTTACTTATAGCCTTACTTATTTCAATTCCTATGCCAGCCGGGCTAAGGAAATATTTTTTTCCTAAAACTGTAACAAATAGAAATCAAACGTATCTTTAAATAAAGAAAGCAAATATTTTTTTTTGATAACAACCATTAATTATACAGACCAATTGGTTGCGCGTTGCCGTAAAGGGGAAGAGCGTGCACAAATGGAACTTTATAATAAATATCAAAAAGCCATGTACAATACTGCCTTGCGAATAGTAAATGATACCGCCGAAGCTGAAGATGTTATGCAGGAAGCCTTTATCAATGCTTTTTTAAAGATAGCTACGTTTAAGGGTCATTCTACTTTTGGGGCCTGGTTGAAAAAAATTACTGTGAACCTCAGTCTTAATTCTTTTAATAAAAGATCAAAATTTAAAGAAGTTTCTTATTCCGATCATTTTAATAATGAAGTTTATGAGGAAATCGGAATTGATTCAGAAGAAGAAACTACAAATAAGAAAGTGCAACAGATCCTTTTGGCAATGCGCAGCTTAAAAGAAAATTATCGAATTGCGCTCAACCTTCATCTAATTGAAGGATATGATTATGATGAAATTTGTAAAATATTAAAAATAAGTCCCTCCAATTGCAGAACTACTATTTCCAGAGCCAAGGAAAGTTTGCGCAAAAAATTATTAGAAAATGGAAAATAAAAAATTAGACGATTTTTTTCCGGATCTGGATTTTGATATTGCAGATCCGCCTGAAGGACATCAGGAACGATTTCTGGAAAAGCTGAAAAAACAACAGTTTCAACCCGGCAGCTCCAAGGGAAAATTAAGGATGCTTTGGATGCCAATTTTGGCAGTTGCGGCCAGTTTACTGATATTGTTTATGTTGACGGGAAATTTAACCGGCTTCAAAACATCAATCAACAAGGGAGATTTAGCCGGAATTTCACCAGAGATGAAAGAAACTCAGGAGTTTTACACAAGTCTTATAAAAACCGAACTCACCCGGCTCAACGAGGTGAAATCCCCGGAAACCGAAGTTGTAGTTAATGATGCTCTTAATCAACTGGAAAAACTCGATTTGGAATACCTGAACCTTAAAAAAGACCTGGTTAAAAGCGGTCAGGATAAGCGGGTGATTTTCGCAATGGTCTCAAACCTTCAGCAACGTATAGACGTATTAAATAATGTTTTATCAAGAATAGAGCAAATAAATGAACTTAAAAATCCTAAAAATGAAAACAATCTCATATAAAACGCTGTTTTTAATAGCATTAATCCCGGCAATGGTTTTTTGCAGCAATAATACCGACCCTTCCGGGTTTAATGGCAAGCACTCCAAGGAAAAAAAGGTTACCAAAGAATTTAAGGTAGCTGCTGATGACTTGCTGAAAATAGAAAACAGTTATGGAAATATCGATATTTCAACCTGGGATCAAAATACGGTAAGAATCGAAGTCTTTATCAAAACAAATGGGGACGATGAACAAAAAGTCCAGAAAAAACTTGATGAGATCAATATTGAATTCAATCAAAATTCTGCCGGAGTCAGTGCTAAAACACATTTTTCTAAAGATACCAGCTCCTGGTGGAGTGTTTTATTTGGGAATAGCTCAAATGTGAATATGGAGATCAATTATATTATAAAAGCTCCCGTGAGCAACAATGTGGATTTAAATAACGATTACGGAAATATATATTTGGACAAGTTAACCGGCAATTCAAAAATAAATTGCGATTACGGGAAGATAGATATTGGGGAACTTCACGGTAACAATAATTATATCAATTTCGATTATTCCCGAAACAGCCATTTTGGATATATAAAAAAGGCAACTATAAATGCCGATTATTCTGAATTCACTATTGATGACGCAGAGATTATAGACATCAATGCCGATTATACGACTTCGAATTTAAAAAAGGTAGAAGTACTTAAATTTAACTGTGATTATGGAAGCATGACCGTAGATAAGGTCAAAATAATCTCAGGAACGGGAGATTATCTGAACACCAAAATTGGCCGGGTTTTCCGGTCTGCAGATCTAAAATCGGATTATGGAAGTTTGGCTATTGATAAAATTGTAAAAGGTGCCGGGAATGTGAATATAACAAGTGATTATGCAGGAATTAAAATTGGTTATGACAGCGACCATCCGTTTAGATTTTCAATCAATACCTCTTATGGAAATGTGAAGGGAATTGAAAATTTTGAAGTGAGTAAACAAAACCAATCCTCCACAAATAAAACTTATGGAGGCTATCATCTTAATGACTCAACTAGCAGTAATATTGTTATCAATTCCAATTATGCAAATATTAGTTTTCAACAAAAGTAAAATCAAGCAAACAAAAAAATAAAAATGAAAAACGCAATCCTATTCTTCAGTATTCTTCTATTTTCGGCAAACACGGCAAATGCCCAGTGGTGGAGTAATTCGAAAAAAATTACCGGTAATAAGGAGGTGACCAACCAAACCAGGTCTATAATGAATTATGACCAGATCTCTGTAACCGGAATGATGGAGGTACAACTTATTCCAGGTAGCGAAGGAAATATAGATATTGAAGCGGAAAGTAATTTAATGGAATTCATAGAGACCGAAGTTAATAAAGGGCATTTGAGAATATCCATTCAAAAAGGCGTAAATATTGAACCTTCCAAAAACTACCCAATTAGAATTGTTGTTCCCTTTGAAACATTGGGTGCCCTGACCCTTACCGGATCTGGTCACATTAGGAACTCAGACGTTATCAAAGCAAGAGATTTTAAAATAAACGTGACAGGATCTGGAAATATGAATTTAAACCTGCTTACAGAAAATCTTGAAAGTTCTATAACGGGTTCCGGTGACCTTAAATTAAAGGGTACTACCCGGGAATTTAAATGTAAAGTAACCGGGTCTGGTGATGTTTTCGCCTATGACCTAAAAGCAGTTAAAGTTGATGCTTCTATAACAGGCTCAGGCGATGTGGAAGTATCTGTTGAAAACGAACTTGATGCAAAAATTTCAGGTTCGGGAGACTTAAAATACCGTGGAAATCCTGATAAGCAAAATTTTAAAACATCGGGTTCAGGTACTGTTTCCAATAATTAGAAAAAACAGTTTGTTTTATAAAAGGTATAAAAGAGAGGTGGAAGTGAAATCTGTCTTTACTTCTATACCTTTAATTTTGGCACGCGAAATAAGAAAATCACCCCCCCTAAAAAGAAGACTACCAAAAATAAAATGGCATTTCTAACACTTCCGGTAAGTTGTGCTACTATCCCATAAATAAGCATCCCGATAACAATTCCAATTTTCTCAGAAACATCATAAAAACTGAAATAACTAGCCGTGTCCAGAGTGTTTTCAGGTAACATTTTGGAATAGGTAGAACGGGACAGTGCTTGGGTTCCTCCCATTATCAATCCTACGCAGGCAGCGGCTACATAAAATTCCTGCGGTGAAACTATAAAATAAGCATACACACAAATGGCTATCCAAAATAGATTGAGAATAATAAGGGTTTTTATGTTTCCTATTTTTAATGCAATCCTTGCAGTAAGTGTTGCTCCTACCACCGCAACCAATTGAATGAGCAAGATGCTCACTATTAATCCTGTTGTGGGATCCTGCTCTCCCCAGTCCAGTTCTTCAAGCCCAAAATAGGTGGCAATTAACATTATAGTTTGCACTGCCATACTATAGGTGAAAAAAGCTATAAGATAGCGTTTGAGAGCAAGTTGTTTCTGTAAAAAATTCCAGATCAGTTTAAGCTCCCTAAACCCGTTAAACAAAACATCTCTGCTCATCTTTTGTTTTTTATTTCCTATGGGCAAATAATAATATGTATACTGACTAAATCCTATCCACCAGATTCCTGTAAACACAAAAGAAAGCCGGGTTGGCAATCCTTCATCTTCAAATCCAAACCAGTCATATTTCAAGATCATTGTCAAACATATGATCAATAAAATTACACTGCCAATATATCCTAAGGAAAACCCTTTTGCGCTAATCTTATCCTGTTGATCCGGATAAGCGATGTCCGGTAAATAAGAATTGTAGAATACCAAACTTGACCAAAATCCAATCAAAGCCAAAAAATAGCACAATAGACCAAACCAGAGAAAATCCAGACTAAACCAAAATAAGCCTATACAGGAAACCGCACCCAGATAACAGAAAAATTTCAAGAACGATTTTTTATTTCCGACATAATCGGAAATCCCGGACAATATCGGACTGGTAAAGGAAATAACTAAAAAAGCGAGGGCGGTTACATAACTTATGAGAGAATCATTGTTGAGATTAAATCCCATGAATTCTACTGTGTCGTTAACAATATAGCCCTGGTCATTTTTTACAATAGTGATAGCACCATAAAAAATAGGAAAAATTGCAGAGGAAATTACTAGAGGATATACCGAATTTGCCCAATCGTAAAATGCCCAGGCATTCAATAACTTTTTATTTCCTTTAGGTAGGTTTTTCATTTTCTAAAAATAGAAAAAGCTGCCCATTAAGAGCAGCTTTTTCTATTTAAAAATTTTTATTTGAATTATTTAAAGGAAGTCACTCCGTATTTTCTAGCTTCAGCTTTAGCTTCAGGAGCCCATACTGTCAAATTATTGATCCTGGTAGCTGTTGCAGGGTGTGTGCTTAAAAATTCCGGGGGAGCCTGGGAATTGGCTTGAGCGGCCATTCTTCTCCATAAATCGGCTGCTTGATCAGGATTATATCCTGCAATTGCCATTAAAGTTAGTCCAATTCTGTCGGCTTCAGTTTCATGGCTTCGGCTAAACGGCAACATTACTCCCACCTGAGTACCCAAACCATAGGCCTGTGCAAAAATTTGTTGCGTCTGATCGCTTTTTCCGCTTAAGGCAATACCACCAGCAACCGCACCCAACTGTTGCAATTGTCCTGCACTCATACGTTGCGCACCGTGATCTGCCAGGGCGTGTGCCACCTCATGGGCCATAACAACTGCAATTCCGGTTTCATCTTTTGCGATCGGCAAGATCCCGGTGTAAAAAACAACTTTTCCTCCTGGCATTGCCCAGGCATTAACCGCATCATCTTTAACAAGATTGAATTCCCAAGCAAAATCATTTAAATACCCCTGATAACCATTGGCATTCAAGTACCTTTCGGAAGCTGTAACGATTTTTTGCCCAACATTCTTGATCATATTAGCTTCCGAAGAACCTGTAATTACTTTGTTTTCCGCCAAAAATTTATCATACTCCTGAAAAGCCATTGGAAACAACTGAGAATTTGAAACAAAATTCAGATTTTTTTCACCGGTAAAAGGATTCGTTTTACAACCTACCAAAGTTAGCACCGTAAAAACGGTTATAAGTAAACTTCTTTTCATCATGGTTTTTAGTTTTAATTTGTTAAAAGTACAAAAGAGCAATCATCAATGTACAGGGTTTATGCTCGCTTTAACAAATGGATAAATCCAAAAATGATACCAATTTATTTAATTGTGAAGCTTATTCCACATCATGCGATCTTCAACCATAAATTATTAACTTGCGGTTTTTATTTAAATTATGCCAAAAAAACATATTGAGAAAACTCCTGTCCAGATATTGCTTACTCCTGCATACATACTTATCACAGGGAAAATTTTAACTGCCATCTCCCCGCTTCTTGCGAGTCGTTTTGCGGCAAGACTGTTTTTATCCCCATTTCGTTACAAATTGCCAAATCGGGAAATGGAAATGGACAAAAAATCAATTCAGGAAACTATAAACATTCCGTCCATAAGCAGGAAAATTGTAGTTTATAAGTATGGAATCGGTCCAAAAAAAGTATTGTTAGTGCATGGTTGGAGCGGTAGCGGCACTCAATTGTGTATTATTGCGAAAGAATTGGTTAACAAGGGTTTTAGCGTGATAAGTTTTGATGCTCCCGCCCATGGAAAGGCACCCGGAAAAACAAGTTTGATGCCATTTTTTATTGAATCTATACATCATATAGAAAAGGAATACGGTCCTTTTGAAGCTGCCATAGGGCATTCCTTGGGAGGAATGTCACTTTTAAAGGCTATAAAGAATGGTTTTAGAGTAAATAAACTGGTATTGATAGGGACCGCCAATAGTGTCACTCATATTACCAGAGAATTCGCAAAGAATATGAAGCTAAATGAAAAGGTGGCTAAAATGATGAAAGCTTACTTCGATAAAAAATTCGGGGAAAATATGGATAATTATTCAGGAGCATTTTCTGCAGAAAGCGTTAAAGTAGAAACTTTGGTGGTACACGACAAAAACGATATAGATGTCCACATAAGTTCTGCAAATGAAATTGTCGATAAACTTGAAAATGGAAAGTTATTCGTGACCGAAGGCTTGGGACATCGAAAAATTTTGGGAAATCCCGATGTAATTAACAAAATCTCAACATTCATCACGGAATGATTTTTGTATTTTTAAAATAAAATAATATGAAAACTATAAAAACCATAATCCTTACTCTATTGACAATCATTACAATAAGTTGTAATGGAAACGCTCAAAAAGAATCAAAGGTGTCTTCAAAATTTGAAATCACAAAGACGGATGCTGAATGGAAGAAGATTTTAACTCCCCAGGAATACGCCGTATTGCGGAAAGGTGCTACGGAAAAACCTTATTCCAGTGAACTAAACGATGTAGAGGAACCCGGAACTTTTGTTTGTGCAGCCTGTGCAAAAGAATTATATAGCTCTGAACATAAATTTGAAAGTGGTACCGGTTGGCCAAGTTTCGATAGGTCAATTGAAGGCGGAGTTGCTTATGGTACCGATTCAAAATTGGGATATGAACGCGACGAAATTCATTGTGCCCGCTGTGGAGGTCATTTAGGACATCTTTTTGACGACGGCCCGGGCAAAACCACGGGAAAGAGACATTGTATTAATGGAGTCACCATGAATTTTATTCCGGATGCCCCTAAAAAAGAATAATTATGAAAAAATATAAAGTGGAAAAAAGCGAAGATCAATGGAAAGAGCAATTACCAGATGAGCAATACCACGTCCTGAGGGAAAAAGGAACTGAAGCCCCGCATTCCGGAAAATACAACCTTCATTTTGACAAAAACGGGGATTACAGATGCGCTGCCTGCGATGCTAAGCTATTTGAAAGCGACAGCAAATTTGAAAGTGGTTGTGGCTGGCCAAGTTTTGATAATGCTATAGAAGGAAGTGTTGAATATGTTCAGGATAGAGCATTTGGAATGCTCCGAACTGAGATTTTATGTGCCAACTGCGGAGGCCATTTGGGACATGTTTTTGATGATGGCCCCACACAAACCGGACAACGCTATTGCGTTAATTCGGCTAGTATTGAATTTAAAAAATAACCTAAACTTATTATTATGAAAAAGATTATCACATTATTACTTATTTCTGTTTTTGCTCTAACCTCATGTGGCGATGACGGTGCTATTGGGCCACAAGGTCCACAAGGACCTGCCGGTGCAGATGGGTTAGATGGACTTGGATATACGTTTGAAGAAACCGTAACTTTCGAATATTTTTCTGATGTAAATCTATACTCCACATTCATTAATATTCCTGAAAATATTGTAACGATCGACCCTGATGCAGATGCCGTTCTTATTTATCGGTTAAATGTCGTAGAAGCTTCTGATGGGAGTGACCTTGACACCTGGAGTTTAATTCCTCAAAATTTCTTTTTGGACCAAGGAATTATTCAATACGTTTATAACCACACCGTCAATGATGTGGAAATATTTATTGATGGGGATTTTGACTTAAGTACTTTAAGTTCACAATTTACTGAAAATCAAACTTTTCGAGTAGTAGTAGTTCCGTCCAGTTCCAACTTTGCACAGATAACTGGTTTAGATGTTTCAAACTTAGATGCCGTTATGTACGCACTGGATTTAAATGAATCTGATGTTAAAAAACTGGAAACCGCTATTAAGTAATCCGAGTACAATATTTATTGATCAGGCTTATTCCTCAACGAATAAGCCTTTTTTAATGTAATTTTTGACCTTGCTCCTATTCAACTAAAATACTTTCAGTTTAGGCTATTATTCCCTAAATTCGCACTTCTTAAACTGTTACAAAAAATTCCGATTATGAGTAAATACGATATCATTGTTATAGGAAGTGGCCCAGGTGGATATGTTACTGCCATCCGCGCTTCGCAATTAGGTTTTAAAACTGCCATTATTGAAAAAGAAAGCCTTGGCGGCGTTTGTCTTAATTGGGGATGTATTCCTACCAAAGCCCTTCTAAAAAGCGCACAGGTTTTTGATTATTTAAAACATGCTGAAGACTATGGTCTTAAACTTGAAAATGCAGATAAAGATTTTGGAGCGGTTATAAAACGCAGCCGAAATGTAGCTGAGGGAATGAGCAAGGGAGTAGAATTTTTAATGAAAAAGAATAAAATCGACGTCATTAAAGGTTTTGGGAAATTAAAATCTGGAAAAAAAGTTGTCGTTACAGATGAAAATGACAAAACTGCCGAATATTCGGCAGAAAATATTATAGTTGCTACCGGTGCGCGTTCAAGGGAATTGCCCAGCTTAAAACAGGACGGCAAAAAAGTAATAGGCTACCGGGAAGCAATGACCTTAAAGGAGCAACCAAAAAGCATGATCATTGTGGGTTCAGGAGCTATAGGATCTGAATTTGGCCATTTTTACAATGCCATGGGAACCGAAGTTACCATCGTAGAATTTTTGCCAAATATTGTTCCTTTAGAAGATGAGGAGATTTCAAAGCAATTTGAACGCAGCATCAAAAAGTCGGGAATTAAAGTAATGACCAACGCTTCCGTTGAAAGTTTAGATACTTCAGGTAAAAAAGTCAAAGCTACAGTGAAAACCAAAAAAGGCGAAGTAATCCTGGAGGCTGATATTGTTCTATCTGCAGTTGGCATTAAATCGAATATTGAAAATATTGGTCTTGAAGAATTAGGGATTAAAACCGAAAAGGATAAAATAATTGTAGACGAATGGTATCAAACCAATGTTACGGGAATTTATGCTATTGGCGATATTGTTCCAGGACCAGCATTGGCCCATGTTGCATCTGCTGAAGGAATTACCTGTGTTGAAAAGATCAAAGGATTACACGTAGATCCTATTGACTATGGTAATATTCCCGGATGTACTTATGCTACTCCTGAAATTGCATCGGTTGGTATGACAGAAAAACAAGCCAAAGAAGCCGGATATGAATTGAAAATCGGAAAATTCCCATTCTCAGCTTCAGGAAAGGCAAAAGCCGCAGGTACACCTGATGGTTTTATAAAAGTGATTTTTGATGCCCAATACGGCGAATGGTTAGGATGCCATATGATTGGTGCCGGAGTTACCGATATGATCGCTGAGGCTGTTTTAGGCCGCAAACTGGAAACAACAGGACATGAAGTGCTAAAAACCATTCACCCTCACCCTACTATGAGTGAAGCAGTAATGGAAGCTGTTGCGGCTGCTTACGGGGAAGTAATTCACTTGTAATAGATCTTGTAATTTTAAAGTTATAAGTTATAAGTTGGTTCATGCCTGAAGTGCATTGACGGTTTATACGTTTAGATAAAAAGCTCCGAATTAAAATTCGGAGCTTTTTCATATCACCCTGCCAGGTTTTTTTTACCCTGACAGGGTTTCGCGTTTTGCAGTTTGGAATTTTTTAGTTTTTAGGAATCAAATCACAATACCAAAATCGTGTATCCCAGGATTCTATTTTATCGATAAAACAATCGTCTTTTTCATCCTCACCCGGTGAAAATCGTTTTTCAATTATTTCCCCAATTTCAAAATCTACGGGGTTTTTGAAAATAGGTCCGTCAAATACATAACTGTGAAATTCACCATTTTCACCACAGGGATCAACATTTTTGGGAAGATCTGCAATAAACTGATGATCTATTATTCTTCCGCAAAAAGACTTGTCAAGCAGCTTTGCATTTACACAAACCGTAATAGCTTTAAATCCTTCTGTGATAAATTCATCCATAAGTTCCCTGGTATTTTTACCCCAAAGAGGAAACACCGCTTTTAATCCCACTTCCGCTAATTGCTTTTCCCTATAATCTTTTAAATCTTCAAGAAAAATATCCCCAAAAACACTATGTGTAAAGTCTTGCGCAATCAATTTTGAAACCTCGGCTTTCATAATTGCATTATAGGTTTGCATTGAAATATTTCCATTTAGTGAGATAATTTGAAGAGGGATCCGTAAACTTTCAGCCTGCCGCAACAACAATTCCTTTCTCAGACCGTGCATTGAAACCCTGTCGACTTCAGAATTGACAGTAGTAACAAGTTTTTCGACTTTATATTTTTGTTCTTTCTGAATTTTATACAATGCAAAAGCCGCATCCTTCCCGCTACTCCAATTTATATATGCCTTTTTCATTTTGAAGTGGTTATTTTAGAAAACTGCTAATGGCAAGGTCATAACTTTGCAGTCCGAAACCTATGATTATCCCTTTGGCATTAGGTGAAATAAAAGATTTATGTCGGAATTT
>JBDNHN010000494.1:0-2455 GCA_041688725.1 Gillisia sp. | reverse complement strand
GCCTCCGGTTCTTACGCCGAAATTTATACGGAAGAAAACAAATATCTGTTGAGGGAATCCTTAATTAATTTAATTGAATTGTTAGGGAAGCATAATTTTTTCAGAATTCACAGATCTGCTATCGTGAATATCAATTTTATCAAAGAAATCGTGCATTCAGAATATTCGGAGCTGGATGTTAGAATGAAGGACAATAATTTAATCAGGGTGAGTAAATCCAATAAAAAGGATTTACTACTTCTATTAGGTATATAAAATGAATTTCTTTTGCATTAAAAGAAAGTATTTTGACAGAAAACTCATCCTTTTGCTGATGGGTTTTTACACCCTCTTTTATGTCTTTTTTATCACAAAAATCCTCTATATACAGATTTTTATGGGTGAAGATGTCGAATATTCAATGACGCATCTCATCTTAAGCGATTTTCTAATAGACTGGATCGTTGTAATAGGTTATATGTCACTTATTGCAATGAGTACCAAACGCCTTATGATAAAAAAAGTATCCTGGAGCAAAATTTTCTTTTTTCATCTTTTTCTTTCTTTAACTATAGGTTTGGTTATTAGGGTCATGGTAAATTTCCAAAATCTTATAACTGGCGTAACGCATATTTGGGAGTTGAGCATAATGGAGAACCTGAATAATTTCATGTCCACTCTGGATGTGAATTTTCTTATTTATTTTGCGATGGTCTTTATAATTTATACCTATTACTATGTCAATCAGGTGAAGGAGGAAGAAGAAAGGAGAGGGAAACTCGAAACCCAGCTGATAAATACCCGAATGAAAATGCTTACTTCCCAACTACAACCACATTTTTTATTCAATACTTTAAATAACATTTCCAGTCTTATAGAAATAGATTCCAAAAGCGCCCGTGATACAATCGCTGACCTAAGTGATTTTTTAAGGGAAATATTGTACCATAGCGATGAAAAGTTTATCACCCTGGAAAGGGAACTTCAGGTATTGAAATATTACCTGAATATTGTAAAAATGCGGTTTTCAGATCATTTAATAATAGAGGAAGATATAGATCCCAAACTAATGCCGTATAAGATCCCCACCATGATTATTCAACCAATAATAGAAAACTCCATTAAATATGGGTATTCCTATAATCATACAAAGCTTACAATAAAAATTTCAGTCTACCTTGAAAAGGATTTTATAGTATTCAAAGTTGAAAACAACGGAAAGTTACTTACTGAAAACTTCAGCACACTTATTACTAAAGGTGTAGGTTTGTCTAATTTAAATGAAAGACTGCTCAATTTATATGAAAACAAACATATTCTTAACATGAAGAACAAGCCAGATGGCTCGGGGGTTGAAACTTTAATAAAATTACCCGCTAATTTTTCCTGACTAGGCGGCTAACTTTCCCTGTCGATTCCATGATGTGTTTTGAGATTGCTAAATCAGCATAGGATTAAATGCCTTGTTTTACAACTTCAGAAATTAAATCTCAGTCCTTAGAAAAGGAAACTATTTATCCTCGCCTCACTGGTATTTAACTCCTGTTCTCAAAAAACTTCTCTTTAACCTATCAAAGAAGAAATCATTGCAACCGAAATTGCCTTCGCTAAAATGGTTCAGGAAGTTGGACTAAAGGAAGCCTTTTTAGAATTTGCGGCAGACAGCGCGGTACTTTACCGCAATGGAAAGATCATTAAAGGAAAGCAGCAGCTAGCCACCTATTTTGACAGCCGGACGCTGCAAAATGTGAGCCTGGAATGGGAATCGGAATTTGTTAATGTTGCCAAGGCAGGAGATGTGGCCTATGCCTATGGGCCATTTACTTTTTCAGCAATTTCAGAGGAAGGAGAACCCAAACAGCTTTGGGACATTTCCATACAGTATGGAAAAAGCAAGAGGATGGCAACTGGAAGTTTATATAAGATTAATCTTTTGTTGTAACCAATAAGTACTTAAAATTTTATAAACTGATTAGTTACCTATTGGTTGACCCCTTATGCCATCAAAAAAAAGATAAGGATAGCTTATTAGAATAAGCTACCCTTATTTTCAATTGTTGGGATAAATATTAGAATATCATTATTCACGCGTCACAATACCGCTTCCCATTCTATCCGGAACAATTTTCACAATTTGAGACTTGTTACCGTTCTTAAGTTTTATTTTATACAGCTCATTATCTATTTGGTCACTTTTACCGCTTGCTGTATAGGTATTTTTAACCATGTTCCAACCCTTATAATTTGTATAAAGCTCTCTTCGAACATTTAATGGTACCAGGATGTTTTTAAAGTTTTGTGCAGTTTCTGTCAACTCCCCGTCTTTGGAGAATTTAGCTTCTAAATGCCCTTTATTACTCGAAAATGTAACCCGATAAGATTCGTAATGGGATTTTTGAAGATCAGTACTTTTCTTTTTATCCAAATAGGAGATAAAGTTTTGAATATCAAAATTTTGTTCCATAAATTTAATAGG
>JBDNHN010000493.1:0-6073 GCA_041688725.1 Gillisia sp. | reverse complement strand
TGCGATGTCATACATCTTCTCTGTATCTATCCGGCCCATATCGTAAGGATTTCTTGGATTTACGGGAGTTTGAATAGGTACTAATTTATATGCTACCCCATCTAACTGAAGGTAATCCTTCATCCATAAATAATCATCGTTTCCAAAACTGCCGCCGGTAAAGTAAATTGGGCGTTTCCAATCGTTATTTGCAATAATATCAAGCATTAAAAGCCTGTTCTTATAAATTACATTTCCTTCCAGTTTAATATAGATATCATCCACTATCAGATCTGCATCCTTTGGCTTCACAATTCCGTATTTCAGTACATTTTCTTTATCCACAGGGATCCGAATGGCTTTAGTGGGGAAGGTGCTTACTGTTTGCCCACTTTGAAGTTCACCTTTGGTGCGGGGATTGTCACTTGCAATCCAGTTCATCCAATTTTTAATGGACATGGTATCCTGCGTAACCGATTGGTGCATCACAAAATCGTTGGTGCCCGGGCGGTATTGATTGTGTTTCAGTTGGGAAGGAATGGGGTCGCTCTCCCAGGCTTTTCGCTTCATTTGATCGATATACCAATCTGTAGCGAAAAGGCTGGTGTTCACAATGCGCACATCTGTTCTATAGCGTTCAATTTGCTGGGCATACCAAAGCGCGAAGGTGTCGTTATCTCCAATGGTAAACAAAATGGCATTTTCATCTACAGAATCCAGGTACATTTTTGCCATTGCAAGGGCGGTATACTTATCAGATCTGTCATGGTCATCCCAATTTTGGGAGGCCATAACCGTAGGAACTGCCAGAAGGGAAACTGCAATTGCTATTGGAGCTGCAAATTTTGGGTTTAAATGGTCTTTTATAAGATCAAATAAAGCGTAGACCCCAAAGCCGATCCATATTGCGAACACATAAAAGGAACCTACCAGTGCGTAGTCACGTTCCCTAGGTTCAAATGGTCGTTCATTGAGGTAAATTTTTAGTGCAATTCCCATGAAAAGGAAAAACACCATTAAAACCCAAAAGGTTTTCTTATCCCGTTTATAGTGAAAAACAAGCCCTATCAAACCTAAAATTAAGGGAAGAAAATAGTAGGTATTTCGCGCTTTATTATTTTTTACATCTGAAGGTAAATTGTCCTGGGATCCAAGTCGAAATTCATCTATAAATTTGATTCCGCTCAACCAATTTCCATCGAGGTCTGTATATTGACCTTGAACGTCATTTTGCCTCCCCACGAAATTCCACATAAAATAACGCCAATACATATAACCCATTTGATACTCAAATAGGTACCCCATATTGGAGCTGAATGAAGGTTTTTCAACATCGAGATATTGACCAAATTGGCTGAGAAAACTGTGATAAGACTCGTAATCTGATCTGCCCAAAGCATAGTTTTTTCTGAATTCGGCAATAGCGGTAAGTAATTGTTCCTGATCCTGGTATTCAGGCTTCACTTTAAAGTCAAGTGGCCCGGTAAATTCCATATAGTTGGCAGCATGCTGAGAACTCCACATTCTTGGCAGGAGCGCTTTGTGCTTATCGTCCAGATTTTGTCTCGCGTTCTTGTAATCGTTTACAATGATATATTTTCCTGAAGCTTCATCCCTTTCATATATAGGCTGATCGTCCAGGTAAGGATTGTCAGAATCCAGACCACTGTACATTTCTGTAAATTGGGGCCCATAGAATAAATGCGTTTCTCCATATTGGTCACGATTGTAGTAGGCCAATAAAGCCCGGGCATTGTTCGGATTGTTCTCGTTAATTACCGTGTTTGCATTGGCCCGAATAGGTAGCATAGTCCAGCTGGAAAAACCTATGAGAATAAAAAGGATAGATAAGAACAGGGTGTTAAGCTGATAATACTGTTTCTTCCCAGTATATTGTATTCCGAAGTAAAATGCGGCGATGATCACCAACAAGGCGATTATGGTTCCTGAATTGAAAGGAAGCCCAATTGTATTTGTAAAAAACACTTCTGAAGAGGCAAAAAACTTAAGGCTATTGGGTAATAATAGCTTAAAGATAAACATCAAAACAGCTACGACCGTGATGTTAGCAATAATAAAATTTTTGATTGTGACCTTGTCATAATTTTTAAAAAAATATAAAAATCCAATAGCCGGAATTGTCAAAAGTCCCATAAAATGGACTCCAAATGATAATCCAACCACAAATGAAATGAGAATTACCCAGCGGTTTCCGCGAGGTTTAAACATATCGCGCTCCCATAAAAGGCCTAGATAGAACAAAACAGCCATAAAGAGAGTCGCCATTGCGTAAACTTCAGCTTCTACAGCATTAAACCAAAAACTATCAGTAAAGCTAAATGCCAGGGAGCCTACCAGAGCACTTCCCAATACCGCAATTTTATTGCTTTTGGTAAGTGTTTTTCGCGGCCCTGCAATTTTCAGAATTAAAAGTACACTAGACCAAAACATTAGCATAATGGTAAAAGCACTGGCAAAAACAGACATCAGGTTCACCATGAGTGCAACCTGACTGGTATCAGACGCGAAAGTGGCAAAAAATGCGCCCATCATTTGATAAAGCGGTGCTCCGGGCGGGTGACCTACTTCCAGATTGGCTGAGGTTGCTATATATTCCCCCGCATCCCAGAAACTTGCGGTAGGTTCTACCGTTAACCAGTAGGTAGTAAGTGAAATTAAAAACACCAACCAGCCCAATATTTTATTTGTCCGGCTAAAGTTAAAATCTGTCATATTTTTAGTACTGATTGAATCTAATTGGCGAATTTAAGAATATTTATAGGAATGAATTTAAAACTATGTTTAAAACCATAACTTTTTTATAAAAAAAAGACAGATTTTGAAGCCTGAAAAATTAAGTAATAAAAAAACCTAAAAATATTTGCGTAAAATAAAGTTTGTTCTAAATTTGCACCAGAATTGAAATGCTGGCCTATGGTGTAACTGGCAACACGTCTGTTTTTGGTATAGAAGAGTCTAGGTTCGAGCCCTAGTAGGCCAACTTCAATTAAAAACCCGAACTTTATTGTTCGGGTTTTTTTTATTGCCATTTTTAAGAGCGGCTTCTTAAGCCTGTTTTTTAGCCTTAAAAATACCTCAGAATAAGGAACATATAGCTTAGGAAACCTTTTTATAAAAAGATGATCACTGCGAAAGTCACGGCAGTTTGATATTCCTATTCAAAAATGTTGACTGTAATTTAGATTGAAAAGGGATTAGGCACATTTATAATATTATTTATAAATTCATTTTAGCAGGAAAGGGTTTGAGCAGGTTTTTTTTTTACTTTTTAAATTGATTTTTTATTTCTCTCAAGCAATTAAACGGCATCCGTCTAAAAAATAAATTCAATAATTTTGGGGAGAATATAATTAATTTAATGACTTTTGAGATGGAATTTAATCGTTGATTTACAAAAATCCCCGTACTTTTGTAAATTAGTTCAGTTAAATACTATTTAAATTTTTTTTAAAGCCCTTTGCAAAAACTATTGTTTCAGAATAAAGATGAGTTTAATATACTTTTTGAAGCTGCTTCAGAAGGAATAATTGTTGTGGATGCTTCCCAAACTATTGTCGCTGCCAATTCGTCTGTTGGGAAAATGTTTGGCTATAATGTGGAGGAAATGATAAACCAACCTCTTAATATTTTAATACCTTCTAATTATCGCCCAAATCATGGGGCCCATTTTAAATCCTTTTTAGCGCATAGCAAAAAACGTCAAATGGGGAATGGGCGGGATTTATACGGAGTGAGGAAAGACGGGACGCAATTTCCTGTAGAGGCAGGGTTAAATCCTTTTGAAATTGAAGGAGAGCAATATGTGATGTCATTGATTATAGATATTACCAAAAGGAAAGATAATGAACGCCAAATAGTGGAACTAAACACCCGTTTGGAAGACAAAATAAAAATAAGGACCAAGGAATTACGGGAAAGTATTCAGGAGCTCCAAGGCCTCAATCTTAATTTAGAAGGAGAAATCAAAAAGAGGAAGCAGGCCGAAAAGAAAATTAAGGATGCCTTGCAAAAGGAAAAAGAACTCAATGAGCTCAAAACTAAATTTCTTTCTCTGGTTTCCCATGAATTTAAAACCCCATTGAGCGGGATTTTAACATCGGCCACCCTAGCTGAAAAATACATTCAGGAAAACCAACAGGGAAAGAGGGAAAAACACCTTGGGACTATACGTAACAAGGTACATTATCTCAATAATATTTTAAATGATTTCTTATCTATTGAACGTTTAGATGCTGGTAGTGGTCAGTATAAGTACAATTATTTTAGCCTTAAAAGGCTTATTAATGAAGTAGTTTACAACGCTAACGTCACTTTAAAAAGCGGACAGGAATTAATTTATTCCCAAGAAATGGAAGATATGATGCTCTACCAGGACGAAAAAATATTAGAGCTCATCCTATCCAATTTAATAGGTAATTCCATCAAATATTCCCCGGAAGATACCCTTATTAAATTTGATGTATCACCAAGTGAAAATGCCATAATTTTTGCTGTGGAAGATCAGGGAATAGGGATACCCCAGAAAGATCAAAAACATATTTTTGAGCGTTATTTTAGGGCTGAAAATGCTGTTTTAAACCAGGGAACAGGCATAGGATTGAACATAGCCAGGACGCATTTGGAAAATCTGGGAGGAAGTATAGAATTCACCAGTATCGAGAATGAAGGAACTAAATTTGTAGTAAAAATACCAATCTTAACACCATGAAAAAAATACTGCTAATAGAGGATGATGTAACAGTTCGCGAAAATACGGGAGAACTATTGGAACTTTCAAATTATGAGGTCATAACCGCATCCAATGGTAATTTAGGAGTAAAAAAAGCCAAAACATATTCTCCGGACATTATTATTTGTGATATTATGATGCCGGAATTGGATGGTTATGGAGTTTTGCAGGAATTATCCATATATCCTGAAACCGCGAATATCCCTTTTATTTTTCTTTCGGCAAAAACAGAACAAAAAGATATAAGGAGAGGTATGAACCTTGGAGCCGATGATTATCTTACAAAGCCGTTTGAAGAAGAGGATCTTTTAAGCGCAATTGAAAGCCGACTGGCTAAGGTCGCTATTCTAAGTTCGCAAAATGTGTCTGAGGATTTTAAATCCACAGATTCTTCCCTGAGCAATCTGGATGACTTGCGTGCGCTAATAAGCAATCATGAATTGCTGAATTTTAAAGCAGGAGATTTAATTTACGAAGCCGGCAGGCAATCAAACTCTTTCTTTTTAATAAAACGGGGAGTGGTAAAATCCCATAGAGTAGATAGTCAGGGAAAGGAATTGATCACGGAATTATACAGGGAAGATGATTTTTTTGGAAATACTTCCTTTAAATCTATTGCAGCATATCAGGAATTTGCTACTGCCATTGAGGACACACAACTATATATGGTCTCCAAAGAGCAACTTCACAAAATTTTAGCAAATAATGGGCGAGTTACCCTGGAATTGGTGGAAATATTAAGCCACAATTTGTCTGGAATAAAGGAACAGCTTATGGATATGGCTTATGGATCTGTCCGTAAAAAAACCGCCAATACTATTTTGCTCTTTGCTGAAAAGATCAGAAAATTTCCATTGAAAAGCATCCGGATTTCCCGTGCCGATCTGGCCGGAGTTGCCGGAATGGCACCCGAGAGTTTAATAAGAACCTTGTCTGATTTCAAAAAGGAAGGTTTGATAGAAATTGAAGGCAGAAACATTAAATTATTGAATGCTGAGGCACTTAAAAATATTACCTGATCTTTTTTAAAATCTAATTACCTCATAACTGATTTTGATCATTTTTCATGAAGCCTAAACCAATTAATTTCGCAAGAAATAATTGATTTTTTGCTGATGAATGTGTTAATACTTACTGATTTTTCGAAAGTGGCCGAGAATGCAGGTAAATACGCGGTACATTTTTTAGAAAATGTACCTGTAAATTTTTATTTACTGAATATACAAACAAATAATTTCCGTGGATGTACAGATACGTGTATTGGGGAGAAAAGGAATGCTGCTCTTGAGAAACTCAATAACTGTATAAGTAAACTTAAAAATCATTCCTCAAATCCATCTCATA
>JBDNHN010000492.1:0-18096 GCA_041688725.1 Gillisia sp. | reverse complement strand
AGTTACCTCCCGGAAAACATCAGCTTTACCAATGCCTTGCAGATAGCGGGAGCAAATGGAAAAATGGATGTTTTGGATTTTTCTTTTGACTTTAATAACCGATACACTTTTTGGAGCGGTATTATAGGTGGGACATTTTTGGCGCTCTCCTACTTTGGAACAGATCAAAGTCAGGTGCAACGATACCTTACTGGAAAATCGGTCCGGGAAATGCAGTTAGGGCTCATCTTTAACGGAATTTTAAAGGTTCCTATGCAATTTTTTATTCTGTTGGTTGGTGTGATGGTTTTTGTGTTTTATCAATTTAACCTGGCTCCACTCAATTTTAACCCTTCAGCAGAAAAAGCCGTTTTGTCTTCAGAATATTCAGGAGAATACAAAAAGTTAATGCTCAATAATGAATTGATCCAGGAACAAAAGCATGAAACTACCATTAGATATGGCAATAGCTTAGGGCAATCTGCTTCTGAAGAGGAGAATATTTATAGAACCCGAATGCTGGAACTCAAAACCCTGGAGGACAGTAACCGGCAGCAGGCTAAAACCTTGATAGCTGCTACCGGAAAAGATGTGGAAACCAACGATAAGGATTATGTCTTTATTCATTTTATCCTGAACAATTTACCAAGGGGTCTTATAGGTTTATTATTGGCCGTGATTCTTTCAGCAGCTATGTCCTCCACCGCATCCGAATTGAACGCACTTGGATCTACAACAACTATTGATCTCTATAAACGAAACCTTAAAGTCGAAAAATCGGAAGAACATTATGTAAAGATCTCCAAATGGTTCACTTTGGGTTGGGGTTTAATAGCCATCACCTTGGCGAGTTTCGCAAATTTATTCGACAACCTGATCCAACTGGTCAACATCATTGGTTCTATATTTTACGGGAATGTGCTTGGAATATTCCTGCTGGCATTTTTTATAAAATATGTGCAAAGTAACGCTGTATTTATAGCCGCGGTAATCACTCAAATTCTGGTGATCCTGGCATATTATTTTGAACTTATGGAATATTTATGGCTCAATCTTTTAGGTTGTTTCCTGGTGATGATCCTGGCATTTTTACTGCAAACTTTTATTTATTCTCCCAAAAAACCAATTTCAATTGAAAACTAAAATATTTAAATGGGGCATTATTGGTCCCGGAAAAATAGCTCATAAATTTGCTGAAGGTTTAACTGAAGTACCGGGAGCTGAATTATATGCTGTTGCCAGCCGATCCGAAGCTAAAGCTGAAGAATTTGCGAAAGAATTTAATGCGACGAACTTTTATGGCAGTTATGAAGAATTGGTAAAAGATGAGGAAGTAGATATAATTTATATTGCAACCCCTCATGTTTTCCATTATGAGCATACTCTTCTTTGCTTAAAACACAAAAAAGCTGTTCTCTGCGAAAAACCCTTTGCAATGAATAAGCAGCAGGTAAATGAAATGATCCTGACTGCAAAAAAGGAAAATATCTTTCTAATGGAAGCGCTCTGGACCTATTTTTTGCCACATTATCAATATGTATTGGAATTGGTTAAATCTGAAAAATTCGGAAAAATAACAGGTTTAGAAGCCAATTTTGGATTTGAAGCGCCCTACCTTCCGGAAAAGCGGCTTTTCAATAAAGATTTGGGTGGCGGTAGTTTGCTGGATATTGGGATCTACCCTGTATTTGCAGCCCTTACTCTTTTAGGCAAACCCGATACTATTTCAGCCAAAGCTGAATTTAACAAAACCGGCATTGATGAAAGTTGCAATATTGTATTTAATTACCAAAATGGAGTTCGAGCACACCTATTAAGCACTATCAACAAAACCACCACAACCACGGCAACCATCAATTTTGAAAAGGCTAGGCTAACGATTAACAGAAGATTCCACGAGCCAACTTCCATAACAATTCTACATAATAATCAAGAGGAGACGATTTCATTTGATGTCAATACCAACGGTTATAATTTTGAAGCTGAACACGTGCAACTAATGCTCGCCCAGGGAAGAACTGAAAGTACGGTAATGAGCTTTAAAAAAAGTTTGGAACTGATTGGATTACTTGATGAGATTAGGGAAGAAATAGGATTAGTTTACTGAGATTAATCAGTCAAAAATAAACTCCACTTATAATATGAAGCTATATAAAAAGGGCTCCCTATTACGGCGAACCCTTTTAACTTATAAACTTTCAATCTTTTCCTAATTTACTCCCCACTCTTTCAGGGAATCTTTATTCATTTTTACATAGTCTGCATTGCCTGCTTTTTCAGCTGAAGCCATAGAACGTTTTGCACTGGCAATAGCTTCTTTTTTCATTCCCAGATCTGCTTCAATAAGAGATTTACGTCGCAAAATCCAGAAAGCATCATCACCCTGCATTTCAACCGCTTTATTTACCCATTCCAAAGCCTTTTTCTTGTCTTTACCGGTTTCATGGTAATAAGTGGCTGCAGAAAAATAATCATCGCCAGATGGGCCCTTCATAACTTTTTCAATACTTGCAAGAGCTTTGGCGTCTGTAGGAACTTCAAATGCCAATGTTACAATGGTATTTTCCCAAATAAAATTTAATGCCGCAGAATTATTTTTTAATTCGTCGATCAAGATGGTAAAAGATTCCATTTTCATCGGCATTTGCTGAACTTCAGCAGTTGCTTTTAGCGCCACTTTATTATCATCCCATTTTTCCGGGGTTCCCCAGTTATTGGAATCAGAGTAAAACAGTATTTCCCAGGAATCTTTATTTGGTATGGTATAAAGTGCATAAGTGCCTTTTTTCAATTCCTTCCCGGCAATTTTCACATCGTCGCTAAAAGTGATCTTGGTATTTTCATTGGCACCGGTACGCCAAACTTTTCCAAAAGGAACCAGATTACCGAAGATTTCACGATCCCGCATTCCGGGACGGGAATATTCAATACTAACATCTGTAAGCCCAACCTTTTGTTCCACCTTAGAAAAAGGACTGGGTTGAGGGGTTTGTATTTGCGCTGAAGTGCCCAAAGAAATCAAGCCTGCGCAAAAAAGTAAAAGTATGTTTTTCATAAAAAATTTGTGTTGGTCTATTCAAATATACATTCAAGGATTCTCTAAACCCAATTTATTTGGCCTTAAGCCTAATTTTTGCTTAAATTTTAGCTTTAATTTAACCAAAATAGCCTAAGATTTATAATAATAAGTGAATTTAAGTTCCAACAAATGAGATAAAAAAATCAAGTTCTTCCTATGTAGTTTTCAAAATACAGAAAGAACTACGAATTTAACTGGGATGATATTCCTGATTTCAAAACAAGTAATTTAAAGGTTTTTTGTTGCATTATTCCTTGTAGGAACGCATTTCGTCAAAGAAAGGTGTTCTTTTTTCCTCTACACATTTTACAGCATACAAATAAAGCGCTGCCGACCAGGTTTGCCAGTCCTGACCCATAGGTTTTCCATCCTGTGCCTTGATCCATTCGTTAAAACCAAAATCCAAATTTATGTTGTTGGAAAGTTTTATACTTTGAGTAAGCACCACAAGTTTCTCACCGGCGAGTTCATATTTTCCGGCAGCAACCAAGGCTGCAACATAAAATCCGCATATAAAGGGCCAAATGCCTCCATTGTGATAATCCCCGGGTTTGTTATAAATTGAATAACGTGAACGCCAGTCAATATCTTCTGGTTTTATAAAAGGGAAGAAATTAGGGGGAAGATCAACGGCCAATTGTCCGTTACTTCTCATGTTTTCACATTCCTTCTCTATCCAGGTAACCATTTCACCGGCCCTTGAAGGGGATGCAATTCCGGAGAGAATCGCAAGGCTGTTACCCAAAAGGTCAAAACGTTCACTACTGTACATTTTATAGGACCATAAAGCAAAGTAAGGCTTATGCTTTAACACAAGTCCTTCGTGTACATGTTTATGCATCACCCCACCGGTAATAACAAAGCGTTTCATAGCATCGCGCATTTTGTTTGCTCGCTCGTTATGCCCCATCAGACGTAAATAGCTATAAGTTAAAGTATTTACAAATAAACCATTTCCTAACACCCATTGTTCATCACGCCAATCGCTTGTGGGTTGCTGGGCGATCAGGTAAAGATCATTCGGACTTTGATATTCCATCCATAACAATGACTTTTCAATTGCTTCCTTAAGAAATTCTGATTCCCCTGTGACTTTCTTGTAAATTCCCGAAGCCAACAAAAATAATGGAGTGGAATCACTTGATCCACGATCTTCCTTATCATGTACCAAGGAAGGAATATGACCGTGTGTTGTCTGATTTTGGGCCAAAGTTTCCAATACTTTCCGGATGCTTTCCATAAGCTTTGGACTATCAGAAACAGCAATCCCAAAAATTGAAAACATTAAATCCCTTGTATATGGTTCGGGATATCCCCAGCCGGCAGTACGCGGAAGATCGTGGAATGGGCCTTTTGCATTATGAAGCAGCACTTCAAGAGCTGCTTTTTTTGCTTCTTCTATCAATTGTAAATCTTCAGTTTTCATAATCAGAAGTTAAAAATTAAACTATCCCCAATTTTTCATTCATTATTTTTATAAACTTCTTTGCAACTATCCTGTAATCAAAATTTTTAGTTACCCGTTCCCTGCCCGCTTTACCCATTTTTTCCCGCAATGCCGGATCGGTCATAAGATCTGTTAGATTATTGGCTATATCCTGCACATTCGCACGGTAATCGACTGTTCGGGGCTCTTTAAATATTACGCAATGATTTTCTCCATAGCCCGATTCAATACCGAGAATCACCTGGTCCACCACAATTCTTTGGGCTACTTTTGCCAAAAATGCTGTTTTTCCATGTACCAGGGTATCCAACATTCCCATTGCTTCAATACCAATAACCGGTTTCCCGCATGCCCCTGCTTCCACTTGGGGCATTCCAAAACCTTCAAGCCTGGAAGGGGCTGCATATATATCACAGGCTCCAATAAGATAAGGCACAAAATTTCGGGAGATGGTATTAGTGGCATAAATGACTTTTTTATCAATTCCCAATCGTTTTGCCAATTCGAGGTCTTGTATATTTTGAATTAATGTTCTCTCCTGAGGCCATACTTTACATACGTATTTCCAATCCGGTACTTTATCATCAATTAATGCAAGGGCCTGCATAACTTCCTGAGCCCCTTTGGATGCAGCATCACCACCTATAGTTAGAATCATTAACTGGTCAGGCGAAATTCCCAATGATTCCCGCACCGCCATAATTTTTGGATCGTTTTTACTAAAGGGTATAAAAGAATTAGTATCGCAGCCCACTGGTAAAACCACAATATTATCACCGCTTATCCCATCACGAACATACATTTCCTTTACCCAATTAGAAGTAACAAGTATAAGCGGAAGATCGTTTAATACATCCTGATAATTGGCAATAAAACCATCTGCTACCAGCCAGGGTGCCGGCTGCACCCCAAATTTTTGCGGATGAAGCACCAGTTCCGGGGTGTGGCCCCAATAACCAACACCTACAACAACATCTGGCTTAAACCAACGGTAATACCATTCTTTCTCCTGTTCCGATTCAAAATTAGCAGCATGAACGTCAACTCCCATTTCAAGAAGCCCCCTGTAAAGTAGATCTCCCTGCGTTGCAAGCCCCCCGGGTGAAGGTGGATAATCATATAATATCAATACTTTCATAGCGCAAATCCATTTTTTTCAAGCCACTTTTTTGCTGAATCAGGATCAGTAAATTTCCAATATGCTTCTGTCCTAGGGGTTGTTTGAGCCTCCCAGCTCTCTTTCCCAAAACCGTATTTTTCTGTTATTAATTCGTGTTTTTTTAGCCAGGTTTTTTTGGTCAGTTTATTGTAAAGAGGAGCGTTTTCTAAAGGCATTGGAAAATATTTCCTATTGCCATCGCCATATGCAAAAGTCCAAAGTTCATCAGTGGAAATTCTCCCAACATTCCAAAGGTTTATCACCGCCTTCCCTGTCTCCTCGTGTCTGAGATGCCGGGTATATTCACCCGAAGGGTCATGGGTAATTATGAGATTAAAATGTTTAGAAGGCAATAAATCCACAATTGTCCGCTCAACTTCATTTTCATCCAAAGGTTTCTGTTCAGGTGCATCGTCAAGATCTCCCATAGTGCCTTCTGCTGCCAGCATTTCTAAAACCTTATAGAATTTAGGTGCGCGATCTGGATCGCTTCCCCTGCATAAACTGAGGATAAACCAGTTCCAGGAAGGATTATTTATTACAGTTCCACCTGCCCATAATATTTCATCATCAGGATGAGCAACGATAAGGGCAACTGTTTTTGATTTCATAGTTTAATTCTTGACAACATTTAAAAATACATCGAATTATAAGTTTAAGTCCTGATATTTATCAGGTAAAATTAAAAATTTGGAATTTATATTAAATCATAATAAAATTGAATCTTATGCTTTAATCAGCTCTAAGGGAAATTTTAAGATTTCATTATAGAAGTATAAAACCGATTGCATTTCATTCCAAACCTGTTTTACACATAATCTTTTAAAACTTCATATTTAAATTTTGTTTAACTTTTAAGTGTTTTATATAAACAAAATAATTGCTATTTTTACACTGAAAGAAAACGAATATGAAGATATATACACTCCATACAAGACAAAAATTGCCAATAACGATTAACAAAGCCTGGGAATTCCTGTCAGATTCCAAAAACTTAAAAACCATTACTCCGGATTATATGGGTTTTAATATACTTTCAGGGGCAGACAGACCAATGTTTGAGGGGCAACTTATACAATACATCGTTACTCCAATTGCCGGGGTCAAAACCAAATGGGTCACTGAGATAACACATGTTCGGGATAAAGAATATTTTGTCGATGAACAGCGGTTTGGTCCTTATTCTTTATGGCATCACAAACACTTTTTAAAAGAAATTGAAGGCGGGGTTGAAATGGAAGATATTGTAGATTATAAACTTCCCTTCGGAATTATTGGTCAAATGTTACACCCCCTTCTGGTAGCACCTAAATTAAAAGAAATTTTTAATTACAGAAGGCAGAAATTAATTGAATTGTTTGGCGATTATCCCGGTGAGATCATCAAAAACCAAGTTTTAAAAGAGAATTTCTTAACATAGAGTTACACAAAAATTATCTTAATTTTAAAGCTAAATGAGTATAACGCAACACGATACAAAGACAAATGAAGATATGCGAATTACCCCCGATAGCTATCTGGGGACCAATAAAAAAATAAAAAATATCTACAAATGAAAAAAAATATAGTATTGATTGGGGGTTCACATGGGATTGGCCTGGAAAGCGCTAAAATCCTTACTCCGGATAACAATGTGATTATAGCTTCCCGCACTTCCGATAATTTAGAGGGAATGAATGTAAAGCAGATAAAATTTGATGTAACCAAAGATAAAATTGAAGATTTGGATTTACCCGAAACTATTGATGGCTTGGTTTACTTCCCGGGAAGTATTAATTTAAAACCCTTTAAAATGCTTAAACCCGAAGCATTTGAAGAAGAATTGAACCTGAATTTTATTTCCCTGGTAAAAGTGGTTCAAGGCCTGCTTCCCAAATTAAAGAATTCGGATAAAGCAAGTTTGGTGTTTTTTAGTACGGTTGCGGTTAAAGTTGGAATGCCATTCCATACCAGCGTCGCGGCTTCAAAAGGAGCAATTGAGGGATTTTCAAAAGCATTGGCTGCAGAGTATGCACCTGGTTTCCGGGTAAATGTAATTGCACCTTCTTTAACCAATACCCGTCTGGCAGAAAAATTGCTTTCCAATGATGAAAAAAAGAAAAAAATGGACGAACGCCATCCCTTAAAACGAATAGGTCAAGCTGAAGATATTGCGAATTTGGTCAGCTTTTTACTTTCGGATAAAAGCAGTTGGATGACCGGACAGATATTGGGACTGGACGGTGGTTTATCAACTTTAAACATCAATTAACGAATGAATGAAAAGATAGCTGTTTTCTGGTTTAGAAGGGATTTGAGAATTGAGGATAATGTTGGTTTCTTATCGGCTTTAAAATCCGATTTCCCTGTACTTCCCATTTTTATTTTTGACCCTGAAATATTGGATCAATTGCCAGAAAATGACGCGAGGGTCACTTTTATTTACGAGAGCCTTCAGAGAATAAGGAAAGAATTACAAAAAACCGGCAGTTCCATTGGAATTTACCACGGAGAACCTTCAGAAATATTTAAAAAGCTGTTGAAGGAATACGATATTCAAAGTGTATTTACCAACAGGGATTATGAACCCTATGCAAAAGAGCGGGATCGTAAAGTAGAAAAATTATTGTCCTCCAAAAATATAGCTTTTCTCACCTTTAAAGATCAGGTAATATTTGAGAAGGATGAAATTGTAAAAAAAGATGGTACTCCTTACGTGGTTTACACTCCATATATGAAATTATGGAAAGAAAAATTTAAAACAACCGGGTTGAAAATCCATACTACAAGGGAGTTTTTGGATAAGTTGGTCAAAAATACGGATTTGCCGAATTTGAATTTGAATGACATCGGCTTTGAAACGTCGAAGCTCAGGGTGCCGGATTACAATGTTTCGCCAGGACTCATTCAGGATTATGAAGCCAAACGAAATTTCCCCGCAAAGGATGCTACTTCACATTTAGGTCCGCATTTGAGGTTTGGAACTGTAAGTATCAGGAGAATTATACAAAAAGCAGTTTCCCAAAAAAATGAGGTCTTTTGGCAGGAATTGATCTGGCGGGAGTTTTTTATGCAGATCTTATATCATTATCCTCAAACAGTTACCGAAGCTTTTAAAAAGAAATACGACAGGATCAAATGGCGGAATGATAAAGATGAATTTGAAAAATGGAAAGCCGGAAAAACGGGGTATCCATTGGTTGATGCCGGAATGCGTGAGTTGAATGAATCGGGGTTTATGCATAACCGGGTGCGGATGCTGGTGGGCAGTTTTTTATGCAAACATTTATTGATAGACTGGCGATGGGGCGAAGCTTATTTTGCCGAGAAATTGCTGGATTATGAAATTTCTTCCAATGTTGGAAACTGGCAGTGGGTTGCAGGCAGCGGAGTTGATGCCGCCCCCTATTTCAGGATCTTTAATCCCACCATTCAAATTAAGGATTACGACAAACAGCACGAATACATCAGAAAATGGGTAAAGGAAATCGGAACGAGCTATTACCCTGAAATGATGGTGGATCACAAGGAAGCCAGGGAAAGGGCATTAAAAGTTTATAAGGAGGCTGTTTCGGGAAATTAATTAGATATGAGATGTTAGACCTCACAGGTTTTTTTAAACCTGCGAGGTCCATTCTAATCTTTAAATAACTTCTTTGCTTTTTCAAGATCTTCGGGAGTATCAATTCCAATTCCCTTGAAATCGGTTTCCACCATCATAATATTTTTACCATATTCCAGGTAGCGGATACATTCTATTTTCTCTGTTGCTTCCAATTTCAACATTGGCAAATTATAAAAATCCATAAGAGCTTGTTTCCTGAAAGCATACACTCCTATATGTTTAAAATAGGTGACTCCGGTGGTTGTATCTCTTGGATATGGCAACGGAAACCGGGAAAAGTAAAGCGCCAGATTATCCTTATTGGTAATTACTTTTACATTGTTTGGATTAGTAATTTCCTCACTTTCATGCATAGGTGTTTTTAATGAAGCCAGATCAATTGCTTTCTCGTCATCATCTTTAAATACTTCCAAAAGTTTTCTCAGGCTTTCCCTATCTATCAACGGCTCATCTCCCTGCACGTTCACAACAATATCCACATCCATATCCTCAATTGCCTCGGCAATTCGATCACTTCCGCATTCGTGTTCTTTTTTGCTTTTAACTGCTTTTCCCCCAAATTGGATTATTTCGTCATAAATAACATCACTGTCTGTCACAACATAAACATCATCAAACAAACGGGTATTCACCGCTGCTTCATAGGTTCTTCGAATCACGGTTTTTCCATTGAGATCCTTCATCAACTTGCCCGGAAACCTTGTGGCTTCATATCTGGCTGGGATCATCGCTATTATTTTAAGTGGTGTATTATTGCTCATATTTGGATAATTATTTCAAAAAACCTTTAGTGTTTATTCGTTTTCAGTAAAAAATTCATCTTTAAATCCTATAAGATATAATTTTTCCTGAGTTCTGGTTACAGCTGTATAAAGCCAGCGTAAATAATCTTTGTCTATTCCGTTTGGCAAATAGGGTTGCTCGATAAAAACAGTGTGCCATTGGCCGCCCTGCGATTTATGACAGGTCATAGCATACGAAAATTTGATTTGCAGGGCGTTAAAAAATTTATTGCTTTTAACCTTTAAAAACTTCTTGTATTTCGAAGTTTCATCTTCATAATCCTTCATCACTTCCTGATAAAGTTTGTTGGATTCATCGTAGGTAAGCGACGGGGTATTGCTTTCTAATGTATCCAAAATCACCACGGTTTCAAAAGGTTTCATCTTTGGATAATCTACCATTTGCACCTGTACTTCAGCAAATCGAAAACCATACAATTCTTTGATAGAAAAAATCTCCAGCACTTTAACAATATCTCCATTTGCAATAAATCCCGCTTCAGAAGTAGGCTTCACCCAGAAATAGTTGTTTTTTACCACCATTAGATAATCCCCGGCAGAAATTTCCTCCTCCTGAAATAAAATTCGCGATCTTATTTGCTGATTATATTGATTGGCCCTTTTATTGGATCGCACAATAATAGTGGTGTCTTCATGTCCCAGATTATCGTAAGAATCCTGAATGGCATCCAGTACCTCCTGACCGTCAATCAATCGGATCATATCGGCCTTATCGGTAAGCTTAAATTTAAAGGATTCGTAAAATTCTTCCTTCAATGCTTCTCGAATCCGGGTTGCGTTAAGCAGAATATCGCTTTCCTCGCTTTGGCGCACCACCTCGTCCAATTCTATATGAATCACTTCTTTTTGGTAATGATCCATTAATTTTTGTTCCTCCAGTGCAGGACTTATATCTAGTTTTACCGGTGGCAACTGAGCTGTGTCTCCAATTAAAATAAGGGAACATTTATGGCCGGAATAAACATATTGTATTAAATCCGGCAAAAGCCCGTTGTTATCAAATAATTTGGAATCCTGGTTTTCATCCGGGATCATTGAGGCCTCGTCCACAATAAAAATACAATTTCTATGCTTGTTTGGCTGCAATACGAACTGCACTCCTGCCCCACTGGTTCTTTTTGGAAAATATATTTTTTTATGAATAGTTTGTGCCTCCTGATTGGAATATAATGAAATAACCTTTGCAGCACGACCTGTGGGAGCAAGTAAAACTCCACTACGGTTTACCTTCCATAAGTTCTTTACAAGGGCACTTATTATGGTAGTTTTGCCTGTTCCGGCAAAACCTTTCAATAAAAACAGCGAATTTTCAACCGGATTTACCACAAAAGTAGATAATTGCTGTAAAGCGATATCTTGTTTAAATTTAGCTAAAAACCCTAACTCATTGA
Organism: Gillisia sp.; assembly: GCA_041688725.1. Classification (GTDB taxonomy): domain Bacteria; phylum Bacteroidota; class Bacteroidia; order Flavobacteriales; family Flavobacteriaceae; genus Gillisia. The sequence continues at coordinate 6,634 of JBDNHN010000492.1, read as the reverse complement.
GTAACAGCTTATAAAATTTTTCGGGACTTAATATTTCCATAGGTTTATTACAAATATCAAAGATAACAATGGATTTTTAGGGCAGAAACTTTTACGAATAAAAAAAAAATGTAAATTTGCGAGGAACTGTACTAATTTAAAAATTCAAAAGCATGAAACTTGTAATTCAATTACTCCTTTGGATTGTAATAATCTTTTTGGGATACCTCGTTTTTAACGCAGTGTATGATCCAATTCAATTTAATAAAGTTAAAGAAAAGCGTTACGCCAAGGTAATTGAGCGGCTCGTGGATATTCGTTCTGCACAATTGGCTCATAAGACGGTTACCGGTAAGTATGAAAAGGACTTTGACAAATTGGTACGTTTTATTGATACTGCCGATTTTGTTTTGACCCAACGACGGGACACTACCTATTTAGATAAGGAATATCGCAAAACATATGGGGTAGACAAATATAAAGATGATATTGTTATTGACACCTTAGGAACTGCTTCTATTAAAGATTCGTTGTTTAAAAATTCCGATCGTTATAAAGAAATGATGAATGTGCCTGTTGAAGGAGTCACAGCAAAATTTGAAATGAATGCCGGTACTATTTTGAAAAATAATGTGAATTTCCCTGTTTTTGAAGTAAAAGTAGACAAAAGCGTGATCTTATATGATCAGAATAAAGATTTGGTACTGCAGGAAAAACAAGTAGTTTCTGTAGATGGTGTAAATGGACCGTTTATCATTGTTGGTTCTATGGAAGATATCACCACCAAAGCAAACTGGCCTACAATTTATGGTAAAAACGACTAAGAACAAATATCAAGATATATTAAAGTTGTCCATTCAAGTTCGCTTGGATGGACTTTCTTTTTGTATTCTAAATTGCGGTAACAACGAAATTATTTGGTACAAAAGAGAAGATTTTCCAAAAGAGTACAATCCTGTGAAAATTTTGGAAAAGATTAAAATACTTTATCAAAATGAAAAAGAATTGCAAAGCCATATAGACGAAGTGGTGCTGCTTTTTTCAAACGATTTGTATAGCCTGGTGCCGGAAGCCTATTTTATAGAAGAAGAAGCCTCCAATTATTTAAAATTCAATACCAAAATTTTAAAGACCGATGTGGTGGCACATGATTCTATTGCCAACAAAGAACTGGTAAACGTATACATTCCCTATGCGAATATTATCAATTATTTTTTTGATAAGTATGGCGAATTTGAATACAAACACAGTATTTCCGTTTTAACTGAAGCAGTTTTAGAGCTTGATTCCGGAGTAGGAATTACCGCTTATTTAAACAATTTTACTGATTATTTTGATTTAGTAGTTGTTAAAAACAACAAACTGTTGCTTTGCAATACCTTCAGCTACGACACAAAAGAAGATTTTATTTATTATTTGCTATTTACTGCAGAACAATTGGAATTGGATCCATCTCAATTTGATCTCCGATTATTGGGTGATATTTCAAAAGAATCTCCATTATTCGCAATTACGTATACCTATATTAAAAATATCCATTTTTTAGACCCCGATTTTCAGATAAAACCGGAGGGAAAAAATACCGGCGAATTTCAACGGGAAGCTTTTATTTTATTAAAATCATTAGAATGCGAATAATATCCGGTCAACACAAAGGAAGAAGAATAACTGCTCCAAGAAAGCTGCCTGTTCGCCCAACCACTGATATGGCCAAAGAGGCTTTGTTCAATATCTTGAACAACAGGTTGCATTTTAATGATTTAGAGGTATTGGACCTTTTCTCCGGGACAGGGAATATTTCATACGAGTTCAGTTCCCGCGGAGCCGGATCAATTACAGCGGTTGACCAGGATCTGGAGTGTGTCAAATTCATTAAAAAAACCGCTTCCGAATTAGACATGGATATAACCGTGATTAAAAGCGATGTTTATAAGTACCTTGATAGGGCGCCAATTAAAACCGATTTAGTTTTTGCAGATCCGCCTTACGGTTTTGATGATACCCAGTTTAAAAATATAGCTGACCTGGTCTTTGAAAAAAACATTCTTAATGAAGACGGAATATTGATAATTGAACATTCAAAACATACAGATCTCTCTTCGTTGCAAAACTTTAGTGAAGCGAGAAGATATGGAAATTCGGTTTTTAGTTTTTTTAAACCTATTTTTGAAGAATGACTCCAATCTTGAGAACCATTGAATTAGAATTTACCATTCTGGAATTTCATGAAAATTTCGTGGTTTCCAGAATTAGGGAAAATGTGGTACTCAGCAAAAAACAAGTTTTTGATCTTATTGATGCCTGTTCGGGTCATTATGAACATAAAAATTTTGTTTATATCTCCAAAAGGATTCATAATTATAATGTAGATCCTACTGTATATTTAAGTTTAGACAAAGTAAAAAACCTGGCCGGAATTGCCATTGTGAGCGATAAAACTTCTTCATTAAATATGGCCCAGTTTGAAAAGACCTTTTCCAAAATACCTTTTGAAATTTTTGTGGAGATGGAGGATGCTATAAATTGGACTCAGAAGATTCTAAAAAATAAAAAAGCAGGCCTGTAATCCGGATTCTGTTCATCTTAAAAGTACAAGAAATTGCTCCCTCATTCTTTTAAAAATTCCTTATCATTTATCTGAAATTTTTGTTGCCAAAAATTTTTAGCTGCCTACCCTCCGACAACGGGCGGGCTACCCTTAAATGCCGGTATACATGGCATTGCACCGCATAGAGTTTACCTGGTTTCACTACAGCATTACCTGTACATTCTTTCTGCTGCACTTGTCCTGATCTCACGACCGGTGGGCATTACCCACTATGCTGCCCTATGGTGTCCGGACTTTCCTCCAGTTCCCGAATAAAATCCAGGAGCCAGCGATAAGGCGGCCTACTTTTTTGCAAAGATACTGCAGCTTATTCAAAAAACAAGCATCTACTTTCTAAACAACCTAATTTCTGTAAGAAAAATCAAAATCATTTCAAAAATTAGGGATTTAGATTTACATCTTCGGGATGGTATTTCTATATTTGTTTTTTAAAATCTATACATGGAGCATTTTGTTGTATCGGCACGTAAATATCGCCCCCAAACTTTTAATGATGTTGTGGGCCAAAAGTCAATTACCAATACGCTTTTAAATGCCATAGAGCACAATCATCTGGCACAGGCCTTGCTTTTTACCGGTCCGCGCGGGGTTGGTAAAACAACTTGTGCCCGTATCCTGGCCAAAATGATCAATCAGGACGAATTTCAAAAGCCAGACGAAGATTTTGCTTTCAATATCTTTGAACTGGATGCCGCATCCAACAACTCTGTGGATGATATTCGAAGTTTGAGTGATCAGGTTCGTATCCCTCCACAGGTTGGAAAGTATAAAGTTTATATTATAGATGAGGTGCATATGCTCTCTGCTTCAGCCTTCAATGCTTTTTTAAAGACCTTAGAAGAGCCGCCAAAACACGCTATTTTCATCCTGGCAACTACCGAAAAACACAAAATAATCCCAACGATCCTTTCCCGTTGTCAAATATTCGATTTTAAAAGGATCACCGTAACCGATGCCAAAAATTATTTGGCCTATATAGCCGACCTCGAAGGCGTAAATGCCGAAGATGACGCCTTGCACATTATTGCACAAAAAGCCGATGGAGCGATGCGTGACGCGCTTTCTATCTATGATCGTGTGGTGAGTTTTAGCGGTTCAAATTTAACCCGAAAAGCGGTTACCGAAAATTTGAATGTCCTGGATTATGAAACTTATTTGAATGTCACCCAATTTTTACTGGAAAATAATATCCCGGAATTACTGGTTGAATTTAATGATATCTTATCTCAAGGATTTGACGGACATCATTTTATTGCAGGATTGGCTTCACATTTCAGGGATTTAATGGTGTGTAAAAATCCAAAAACCATCAGCTTGCTGGAAGTGGGTGAAGCAACCAAGATGAAATATTTCGAGCAATCAAAACAAACCGGAATGGAGTTTTTATTGCAGGGAATTGATATGGCAAACCAATGTGATTTAAAATACAAAGCAAGCCGCAATCAACGGTTATTGGTCGAATTATGCCTGATGCAATTAGCCTCCATCACTTTTGATGGAGAAAAAAAAAAGTCTGAGCCGTATATAATCCCACCGGTACATTTTAAAAATACAGTGCCGGCAAAGATTAAGCCTTCTGCTGGAGAAAAAACAGGGATTCAGGAAGCTGAATCTTCAAAAGAAAATTCCGCGCCCAGTGCCGAAATTCCAAATTCGGATTCAATAAATTCTGAAAATATAAAGGAAGATTTAACTCCTTCAGAATCAACAACGCAGCCGGAGGAAACAATTTCAGAAATATCCGCCGAAGTTAATTCTAAAAAAATTCCTTCTGAAGATTTCACTTCTGAAGAAAACAAAGTTGCAGAACCAACCACTCCCCTTCCGGGTCCTTCCAACGAAAAAGTTTCGGGATTGTCCATTACAAGTATTCGGAAAAAAAAGGAACTCCTTGCAAGGCAGAAGGGAAGTCAGCCAATTGTCACCGAGGAAAATGATGAAAAGTTTACCGAAACTCAACTGCAAGCCGCCTGGGATGAATACATTCAGCGCATTAAAAACAAAGGTGCAAAAATCCTGGCTTCTATTATGGAGTCGGATATGCCTAAACTCAATGGAAAGATTATCACGATAGAATTGCCCAATGAAACCATGAGAAATGATATGGAAAGAGGGCAAAATCAACTGATGGCTTATTTAAAGAAAAAATTACAAAACACCCTGATCACTTTAGAAATTAATGTAAACGAACAGGCTGCAAAAAAATACGCATTTACTGATATTGAGAAATACAATAAACTAAAAGAAACAAATCCGCTGATAGAAAAATTGCGGACAACCTTTGATCTGGATATATAATTATGCTTGGTTTAAAATTACCCACAGACCCTAGATGGGTTGAAATCGCTAAAAAGAATATCGGGGAAATCCTGATAGATCACGCCTGGTGCGAACAAAAAGCCGCTTCTACTGCAGTTTCATTGATAGTGACTTTTCCGGAATATTCAGAAATGGTCACTGCCATGACAGCACTTGTTCGCGAGGAAATGGCTCATTTTAAAATGGTGCACGATAAATTGCTGGAAAGAGGTATTACGCTGGGTTGGGATCGCAAAGATGAATATGTAATTAAATTGCGGAAGTTCTTTCCTAAAGGCGGAAGCAGGATTACACAACTCATACATCGGCTTTTAATTGCTGCTTTAATTGAAGCCAGAAGCTGTGAGCGATTCAGATTGCTTTCTGAAGAATTACAGGAACCCGAATTAAGGGAATTCTACCGGGTATTAATGATTAGCGAGGCAAACCACTACACTTTATTTTTAAATTTTGCACGCCAATACGGTGAGAGAGCAGAAGTAGATCAAAAATGGCAGGAATTATTGACTTTTGAAGCCGAAGTAATGAAAGACCTCGGGAAAAATAAAAGTATTCACGGTTAATTTTAAAAAACACTTTCTTGGTAAAGCGATTTTATAATTCCATCTGACAGTCCTATTTTTGGCACATAAATGCGTCTGGCCCGGGTCCACTTCATCGCCGAAAGATATATTTTGATTGCCGGGATTATTACATCGGCACGATCCTCATTCAGGTTTAATTCTGTGATCCTTTCTTCGTAAGTAAAGGAATTCAAAAGCTGATAATAAGAGCTCAAATACAGGAAGCTTAGAGGTTTCCCTTCCGATTTCCCGCTGCTTTTAAATATGTTGTTAATATTTCCTCCGGAACCTATAAGATTTATCTTAGAATAATCTTTGGTAATCTCCTTGATCCAGGCTTCAGTTTCTTGCCAAATTTGGTCCTTCACCATGTTTTCCAAAAGGCGCACAGTTCCCAATTTGAAGGATTTTGATACAATCGATTTTCCCTGGGAATATAAGGTGAACTCTGTGCTACCTCCACCCACATCAACATACAAATATGTTTTATCACTTTGGATCAGTACATTCAAATCGGTAGCAGCGATCATGGCTGCTTCGTCGGTTCCATCAATTATATTTATCTCTACCCCTGTCTTTTCAAGGATGAGTTTTGCGACTTCCTCCCCATTATCTGCTTCGCGCATGGCTGAAGTAGCACAGGCTTTATATTTTTCGATCTTATGGGATTTCATCAGGAGTTTAAAAGCATCCATGGTATCCTTCAATCGTATTTTATTTTCTTCGGAAATCAGTTTGGTCATAAATACATCGGCTCCCAGTCGAATAGGAACCCTCACCAATGATGTTTTTTTGAAAATAGGCTCTTTTCCCTCTTGCTCGGTGATCGTAGCGATCAATAATCTCACTGCATTGGAACCTATATCTATCGCTGCATATTTTTTTTGAATAATCACACCTTGATATTTTCTAATTTGTTTTGATAATATTCATATAATGCAAATTGAGAACGAATAACCGGTTTATCGTTTCTCCTGTAGGCATTGTCCTGTTTAATGGAATGAATTCTTGCTTTTACATTGTCGTTCCAACTTATCATAAATGTATCCATTATTTCCCGCTTGATATCTTCATCATAGATGGGGCAGGAAACCTCTACCCGGTAGTCCATATTTCGCGTCATCCAATCTGCCGAAGAAATATAAATTTTTGAATCTCCTTCATT
>JBDNHN010000491.1:0-4319 GCA_041688725.1 Gillisia sp. | reverse complement strand
TTCCGCGGAATCTTTTAATGCCAAAATTAAAGAATTCAGAGCTTCGTTTAGAGGTGTCAGAGATGTAAAATTCTTCCTCTATAGACTGACTAAATTGTATGCATAATTTTTGAACTCCCCAATAATATTGTTTGATCCGTATTCACATCAAGAATAATTCCATCCATTGCCGGGGGATAAAGAATTTAATTGAACTGGGTTTTGTCCCCTATGGTTTTATGGGAAACATTAGAACTGAGGATAAATTAAAGCGAAAAATTTTTCAAGAGAAGGTTGGAGATATTGGTAAAAAAAACAATCCCGCTCTTTCGGGCGGGATTGTTTAGATAAGAACGTTAATTGGGTATTTAATTTATTTTACTTTGTCAACAATAGCTTTAAACGCATCAGGGTGGTTCATAGCTAAATCGGCTAATACCTTTCGGTTTAAGTCAATACTGTTAGCTTTTACACCTCCCATGAATTGAGAATAAGACATTCCATGTAATCTGGCTCCGGCATTAATACGGATGATCCAAAGTGAGCGAAAATTTCTTTTCTTGGTTTTACGGTCTCTGTAAGCGTATAACATCGCTTTGTCAACCGCATTTTTAGCTACTGTCCAAACGTTTTTACGACGTCCAAAGTAACCTTTTGCTAGCTTTAGAACCTTTTTTCTTCGGGCTCTCTTGGCAACTGAATTTACTGATCTTGGCATAATTTTACATTTTTTTGAAGTAGGCGGTCTTTATGACTCTTTTCAAATTGATGTTCTCATTCCTGAGATCTCAATTCTTTTTTGCCTCGCTCCAGGGTTATTAAATTGTTAAAACCATCAAAACGGTTCAAATTACTTTAAACGTAATTGAAGTTTGATACTTTTTTTGTCTGCATCATGTACCAAAGTACTATGCGTTAAAGCAAGCTTACGTTTTTTAGACTTCTTTGTTAAAATGTGGCTTTTAAACGCGTGCTTCCTTTTTATTTTACCTGTACCGGTAAGCTTGAACCGCTTTTTGGCACTGGATTTTGTTTTCATTTTAGGCATGCTCTTCTGTATTTATAATTAACGTTCTTACTTTCTTATTTTGTTTTTCTTGGAGACATAAACATAGTCATACGTTTACCTTCCAATTTTGGCATCTGTTCTACTTTGCCAATTGCTTCTAAATCCTGCGCAAGCCTGAGGAGTAAAATCTGCCCCTGATCTTTAAAAACAATGGAACGACCTTTAAAAAATACGAAAGCTTTCAGCTTTGCCCCATCTCTTAAAAATTTTTCCGCATTCTTCCTTTTAAATTCATAATCGTGATCATCGGTTTGTGGACCAAATCGAATTTCTTTCACAACCACTTTAGTAGCTTTAGCCTTTAATACCTTTTCTCTCTTCTTTTGTTCATAGAGAAACTTCTTGTAGTCCATAACTTTGGCTACAGGCGGGCTGGCATTTGGGGAAATTTCTACTAAATCTAGCTCTTGTTCTTCCGCTATTTCCAAGGCTCTTTTTAATGGATAAACTCCAATTTCAACATTGTCACCAACAAGGCGAACCTCGTCACATCGGATTTTCGCATTAATTCGATGTTGGTCTTCTTTAATCTCTCTAAGCGGTCGCTTGGATCTTTTTCTACGTATTGCTATGGCTATCTATTTTTTGATTAAACATCAAACGCTTTAAGCGTCTTTTTTATTTCTTTATTTATCATTTCGGTAAATTCTTCAATAGACATAACGCCTATATCTCCTTCACCGTGTTTGCGTACCGAAACCGTACCGTCTTTTTCTTCCTGTTCCCCAATAATCAACATATAGGGAATTTTGCTCATTTCCGCCTCCCGAATCTTCTTGCCAATGGTTTCATTTCGATTATTTGCAGAAGCGCGAATTTCGTCATTTTCTAGCGAAGTCAAAACTTTTTGTGAGTATTTTTCGAATTTCTCACTTAGAGTGAGTATTATAGCTTGTTCGGGCATTAACCATAGTGGGAAATTACCCCCTGTATTTTCTAATAATACAGCAATAAATCGTTCCATACTTCCAAATGGGGCCCGGTGTATCATCACGGGACGATGTAATTCATTGTCGCTGCCCTTATAGGTCAGGTCAAAACGCTCAGGCAAATTGTAATCAACCTGAATAGTTCCAAGTTGCCAGCTTCTTCCTAAAGCATCCTTTACCATAAAATCCAGTTTTGGACCATAAAAAGCAGCTTCCCCTTTTTCAATCACATAATTTAGCCCTTTTTCATTAGCTGCTGAAATAATGGCACTTTCTGCTTTTTCCCAAACTTCATCACTTCCTATATATTTTTCCTTGTTCTCAGGATCTCTTAAAGAAACCTGTGCGGTAAAATCATCAAAACCTAAGGTGTCAAACACATATAAGGTAAGGTCAATTACTTTTTTAAACTCCTCATCCAATTGGTCTGGGGTACAAAATATATGAGCATCATCCTGGGTGAATCCGCGTACCCTGGTTAAACCGTGAAGTTCCCCGCTTTGTTCATATCTGTAAACAGTTCCAAATTCTGCAAAACGTTTCGGTAAATCCCGGTAACTCCAGGGAGATGAATTGTAAATTTCGCAGTGATGTGGACAGTTCATCGGTTTTAGCATAAATTCTTCACCCTCGTTTGGGGTTTTAATTGGCTGAAAACTATCTGCGCCATATTTTTCGAAATGTCCCGAGGTAACATAAAGTTCTTTTTGGCCGATATGTGGGGTAATTACCATTTCATAGCCTGCCTTCTTCTGTGCTTTTTTCAAAAAGTTTTCCAGGCGCTCCCTTAATGCAGCTCCTTTTGGCAACCAAAGCGGTAAACCTAATCCAACTTTTTTTGAAAAAGTAAAAAGCTCCAGTTCTTTACCCAATTTACGGTGATCTCGTTTCTTGGCCTCTTCCAGCAATTCAAGATACTCCTTGAGATCCTTTTGTTTTGGGAAAGAAACCCCATAAACTCTGGTGAGTTGCGGATTTTTTTCATCCCCGCGCCAGTAGGAACCTGAAGCGCTGGTCAATTTTATTGCTTTTATGATCCCCGTATTTGGAATGTGGCCTCCGCGACATAAATCGGTAAAAGTATCGTGATCACAAAAAGTGATCGTCCCATCTTCCAGGTTTTCTATCAATTCGACCTTAAAAGGATTGTTCTGATCTTTATAAAATTTTAGGGCATCCGCTTTAGAAGCAGCGCGCATCTGGAAATCGTGCTTTCCTCTGGCAATCTCCAGCATTTTTGCTTCAATCTTAGGGAAATCATTTTCAGATATTTTCTGTTCTCCAAAATCTATATCGTAATAAAACCCGTTGTCAATTGCAGGTCCTATGGTAAGTTTGGCGCCCGGATACAACATTTCAATGGCTTGCGCCATCACGTGTGATGTTGAGTGCCAGAATGCATTTTTACCTTCCTTGTCATTCCAGGTATATAATATAAGACTGCCATCAGAGGTTAAAGGCGTAGCGGTTTCTAAAACAGTATCATTGAACTTTGCCGAAATCACATTTCTTGCAAAGCCCTCACTTATGCTTTTGGCGACCTCCATTGGAGTAATGCCACTTTCAAATTCCTTAATAGTGCCATCCGGCAAACTTATCTTTATCATGTTCCTTATTATTATAGGGCAAAGGTAATATGTTAAATGCGGTTGCACAATAAGCAGACATATATATATTCAGGATTTCTTATTTGGGTGTTCCCCACATTTGCAATGTGGGGACGGGCTATCCGTTCTATCTTTTGGTGGCCATTCGGTCTATTGCAATTTGGTTGTGTAGGTAGAAAATATAGAAAGGAGTTAACAAGGGGTTTGGGGATAGGCCATCAAAAGGATATCACTGCTATCCCTAACACAGTTTATCCTGGATAGGGGGGAGCGCAAATAATTAGGGGAGCTCCTGTGATTGTTTTATCATAAAGATGTTAGGATTTTTTTTATGTGAAAATAAGTTGTTTTATCAGCAGGTTAAAAAGATTTATAGATTTCTGTCACCGGTAAAATTAATGGTGTTTTTACTTTAGGCATTTTAGATACTCAAAATTTTATGTACCCATTAGTTACCTTATATTAATGGAAGTATTATTTCATTTTTAGTTGTAATGCGTCTATTTTCAGTGGATTATAATTTTATTATAAAAAACCACATAAAAACCCAAAATAAATAGTCTAAAGTATCTAAAACTCTATTACATTTGCTGCCCCTTAACACGGAATCGTAGTAAGTGGAAGTTCTTTAAAATTTTGTGATTTAATTTTTCCTGGATTAGAAATAAGATTGTATTTTTGTTGCCCGCTTTTTATTTTTGGGTGTTCAAACAAGATCAAAATTTTTTCAAATAA
>JBDNHN010000490.1:0-2758 GCA_041688725.1 Gillisia sp. | reverse complement strand
ATTAACAGGAATAGAAATGCTTTGTTTTTCTGTTTTATAATTAATTTCGCCTTCCACCATATATAAAAAACAAGCTTCATCGGGCATAGGATTGGGAATTTTGAATGGCGCCTCAATAATCACTTTTTCAAAAATTATTTTGCCAAAGAGTTCGTATTGTTTTCGTTTTATAATCATTTTTTTTATTTCTTAACAATTGAGAAAATTGAGATTTTAAGGTTCTGGAATCTATAAAGGGTGAAAAGCAAACCTATCCAGATAAATTTGTTTGCAGGCTTAATTGAAGACATTTTATTTTAATTTTTGAAAGGGAAGCGAGCGCAGCGTCTAAGCTTCCTGGAAAACTAAGGAATAATCGAAAAAAATACACCTATTTGGTATCATCCCATTTGCTTTCAGAGTTCTTTTAAATAGATGTTTTTGTTGCCAATCTTTATTTTCCATAGTACCGCATCTAAATCAATTTTAAAGGTATTCTTAGGCAAAACTTGCTTTTTTAATGACTGTACCTTTCTTTGGACGCTTAAAAATGCAGGAAATTACAACCGTAATAAAGCTTTGTGTATTTCCGGATTTCTATCTGGAGTTAGACCAATTACAATCAGAATAGATTTTGTCCATTTACACTCTTTAATTTAAAATAAAGAATATAGGTTAAACTTATCATCTTAGGTTTTGGACAATTTTCAGCTAAACATAAAAAAGTGCTGTTTTAGGTTTAAAACATCACTTTTAACAAAAGTCAATCTTCCATCTTATTTTATAAAATCCCGGAAAAACCTACGCCAGGGATTATTTTTTTCTATTGAGTTCCATATTTATTTCTATATCCACGTTGTCTCCAACTACCATTGTAGTAGCCCAATTTCCGGTACCAATTTTATAATCTGTCCTGTTGAGACTGGTATTGAAAGACAATCCAATAAGTTTGGTTCCTTTCATCATTGGATGCTCCATTTGCCCTGTAATTTTAAAAGGAATGGCAACTGTTTTGGTGACATCTTTTATGTGCAGGTCACCATGTACGATAAATTCTGTATCAGATTTTTTCTCAAATTTTGTGGAAACAAATTTGATCTCCGGATATTTTTCGGCATTAAAAAAGTTGTCGGATACAAGGTCTGCATCGCGCTTTTTATTATTTGTATTTATACTTGATACAGGAATGCTAAAGCTGAATTTTTCGGCTGAAAGTTTATCAGGATCAAAATAAAAACTTCCTTCATAGTCTGTAAAGTTTCCATTTACGTTAGTAAAGAAATGTTTGACAGTAAATGTCACCGAAGTGTGGGCCTTGTCTAATGTCTATTCCTTTGCCAGTTGAGCCTGGCTTGTTGAAACCACCATAATTAATAAAAAGTAGAATACGCCTGATTTTTTGATTATTGCTTTTTTTTAAGGAAAATTATATATGTATAGCATTCAACCTAACGCAAAGCATCCCGTAACAACGTGCTGCCGAACTATTGGAAATTGCTAAACCGGGAGCATAACCGGTTTCTGAATATTCGGCGTATGCCACCGGACAAACATTTAACCCAGATGGCGGGCTAATGCAAAATTAAAAATAAGTCGCATGAAAAATTATAAAGTTATTAAAACTGAGCAACTTAAATTCGAGTGTAAATCTCCATTATCGGCCATGTATAAACTGAGCCCATTTGTATGGAAGGAAAATGATGTTTTTAAGATCCTTATTCGGGCTGTTAACCCCGCTATAAATCCGGCTCTTAAAGTTGCAAGGGTTTATTATGGAACCTCCATTGACGGGATTCAATTTGAAATGAGCGATGGGCCGGTTATCGCACCAGGTGCCAATAGCTTAGATAAGGACGGCTGCGAAGATCCTACGTTGATTTGTGTAAACAACAAATATTTGGTTTATTATACAGGATGGAATCAAACCAAACTGGAAGGTCAGTTTTTACTCGCAAAGGGCCAGGATATAGAATCACTTTCTCTGACAGGTATTGCCATTCCAAGTAAACAACCATACATAAATCCAAAAGAAGCCACTGTTTTTCAACAAAAAGATGGTAAATGGATCTTATTATTTGAATATGCCAATGAAAATCGTTCCAAAATTGGAAAGGCTATCAGTGATAATCCGGAAGGTCCCTGGAAAATTCAAGGTGAATTTTTACCCGCAGGAAAGAATTCCTGGGACTCTCATCATTTAAGTACCGGACCAGTACTCATAGATAATTTAAATCAAACCGTCTTTTTTTACAATGGATCCGATTTAAAAACCCGTTGGCGAATAGGCTGGGTAAAATTAGATTCGGATGGCAAAATAATGAGCCGGAGCAAAGAACCCCTTATTACACCACCCAAGGGAAAACCGGGAGAAACTGATATTGCTTTTACAGCTTCAGCTGTTTTGGTTAACCAGGAGATCTGGCTTTATTATTCTGTTGCAGACAAGACAAATTACAGGGCAATTATCAGTGTTTAGGTGATTTGCAATAAAATGAAAAGCCCCGTTAATCCAAGGGTTTACGGGGATTTTAGTTCGGGTTTGCACCCATTCAGTGGAGTCGGAGGGTTCAATAAAGATTGAACCCTTAAAATCCCTTTCTTTATGAATTATATGCGCTAAGCAGAGACTATGATTTTTTGGTCACCGAATTGGTCTCGCTTTAACAAAAATGGCTCTATTCTAATCCGTGAATGATTCATATAAGTGATAACTTCGCTAAGATTTTTTGATCAACTGCTGAGGAGTAAGTTTTCTTTACCGGGCATCTGTATGTTCTTT
>JBDNHN010000489.1:0-3084 GCA_041688725.1 Gillisia sp. | reverse complement strand
CTTTCCCCTTCTACCCTTTCCCTGGAGCGCCACAGATTATTATGGCTGTATTTACAAAATGAAACCGGATTTTTTAAGGACAATTTAAAAGTGCTTCACTTTGCCCCTGAACAGGCTTTTTACAAACGCTTCAGAAACTTGTCTAATCTGGATTATACCACTACCGATTTGAATTCACCTCTGGCAGATGTTAGAGCTGATATTTGCGATTTGCCTTTCAAAGACAATACTTACGATTTTATATTATGCAATCACGTATTGGAACATATTCCGGATGATACGAAAGCGATGCAAGAAATTTACAGGATCCTGAAACCAGGAGGCACCGCTATTCTACAAATTCCCCAAGACCTGAATAGGCAAAATACTTTTGAAGACAATAGCATAACCTCCCCCAAAGAACGCGCAAAGATATTTGGCCAATATGACCATGTAAGGGTTTACGGTAGAGATTTTTTTGACAAGCTTAGAGGAGTCGGATTTAAAGTTGAAGAAGTGAATTATGGTTCCAAATTAAGCCCCGCTGAAATAGACAAATACAGGATCTCAAAAAAGGAAATCATCCCAGTATGCACCAAATGATGCTTCGTACCTCATCAGTTCATAAAGTTTTGAGAGCCTAAAAAGTATGAAGTAAAGTTACCTTCAATTATTCAGGGGATGCGAGACGCAGCATTTTTTTAATTTTATTATGTATTGATTAGTTTCTATCATTCCTTGACCAATACCTTTTCAAATCCTTCCGAAGCAAATACCTTTACCTTGTCATTTTTTTCAGCATAAATAAAATAAACATCCACATTTTCAAGTCTTTCAAGCATTTCTTTAGATTTTTCGATACCTAAAGCCATAAATGCAGTTGCATAGGCATCGGCAATAGCGCAATTTTCGGCTAGCACTGATGCGCTTAATAGGGTACTTTTTTCGGACATTCCGGTAATAGGATTAATTGTATGGACAAATCTTTGCCCGGTTAGTGAATCTATCCGAAATTTTCTGTAATTCCCGGAAGTTGCCATTGCCCGGTCCTTAAGTGCTAGAGCAGCTTGATAAGTTCTGTTTTCCTCCGTTTGCATCGGATTATCTATCGCCACGATCCAAGACTGATCTTTAGCCTTATTCCGCCCCTTTGCTGCCAATTCTCCGCCCAATTCAATCAAATAATCCTGAACTCCTTTTTTGTCTAGAAACAGGGCTATAACGTCAACGGTGTAACCTTTGGCTATAGCGTTGAAATCCAAATAGATTTCCGGCTGCTCTTTTACAATTTTATTTTCGGCGGTAAGATTCACTTTGCCAAAGCCAACATATTGCAACATAGAATCTATTTTCGTACGTGTTAATCCATCCGATTTGCTTCCGGGACCAAAACCATACGCATTTACCAAATTACCCACAGTGGGGTCAAAATAACCCTTGCTCTCCCGATATATCTTTTCCGAAAAATTAAATACTGTTCTGAAATTTTCATCTACACGAATGGAGGTGTCCCCAGAATTGATCTTTGAAATATCGGAATCATTTTGATAGGTACTCATAGAGTTGTTTACAACTTCAAAAATGGAGTCGAGACCTTTTTCAATATTGAGATTTTCAGGCCCAAATAATTTGATCTGATAAGAGGTTCCTATGGCTTCTCCAATGTAAGCCTGTTCTTCGGGCCCAGGATTTCCACAGGAAACTAAAATACCAATTCCTAAAACTGCTGCTGCTAAATATACTTTATTAAATTTCCTGCAATCCTTCATAATTGACAATATAATCTTCTTCATGTAAAACTGGTTTTTCATAATCACTTGAGTTGGCCAACCCCACTCCTGCATAAAATGTTTTGGCTTCAAATTTCAGCGCATGTTCTTTAATACTCTCCATATATATCCTGTCAATCTCTTTTGGATCGTCCGGATAAGTGATGGCGCGCACTACTACAAAATGCACAATCTTATTTTTGAGGGCTACAAATTGAGGATTGGATTTTAATTCGCTGTTCACACCCAGAAACTCATATCCCTGATCTTCCAGATCTTTTCCAACAATATTCATTGCCAGATTATGAAGTTCTTGTTTGGTAAGTTGGTTTTTCATAATGATTCCAAAATTACAAATTAAGGTCTGCAATTAGAAAATAAAGCTGAAATTATATTTATGCTTTATTTTTTTTGAGTTGATGAGTAGAGAACCAATTAGCTGATAGAAAAAAATAGAAATTGTTTGAATGAGGGATTTCTGATTTAATAAAACATTAAAAAAAAAGAGACCGACAAAAATGCCGGTCTCAGAAATAAATTTAATAAAACTTTGTATTATCCCCCAAAATCGTCAAATCTCACGTTTTCAGGCGGAACTCCATGATTGTCGGTCATTTGTTGAACGGCTTTATTCATCAATGGAGGTCCACAGAAGTAAAATTCAATATCTTCAGGTGCTTCGTGAGATTGCAAATAGTTGTCAATCACCACCTGGTGTATGAATCCAACAAATCCATCCCCTTCATCTTCTAAACTTTTCTTAACTTTCCAGTTATCCTCCTCCATAGGTTCCGATAGAGCCAAATGGAATTTAAAGTTAGGAAAATCCCTTTCCAACGCCCGGAAATGTTCTGTATAGAATAATTCACGTTTTGAACGACCTCCATACCAGTAGCTCACTTTTCTGTTCGTCTTTAGGGTTCTGAACAAATGGTACAAGTGAGATCGCATTGGTGCCATTCCGGCTCCACCACCTACATATAACATTTCGGAATCACTCTCGTTGATAAAAAATTCCCCGTAAGGGCCGGAAATAACAACTTTATCCCCTGGATTTCTGGAGAAAATATAAGAAGATGCAACACCCGGGTTTACATTCATCCAGCCATTTATAGCTCTATCAAATGGAGGAGTTGCTACCCTTACATTTAGCATGATCTTACGCCCTTCAGCAGGGTAAGAAGCCATAGAATAGGCACGCTCTACGGTTTCATTGTTTTTCATTTCCAGAGGCCACAATTTAAATTTACCCCATTCATCCTTAAATTTATCGGGATCACCAGGATGTTCTTCAGGATGGGCGGTAATATCCATATCAGTGAATTTTACCTCACAT
>JBDNHN010000488.1:0-7941 GCA_041688725.1 Gillisia sp. | reverse complement strand
AGTAAGGCAGATTTTGTTCACGAACTATATATAACTCTAAAAGAAGGTGATGAAACAAAATATTGGTTAGATTTGTTGTATGAAACCAGTTTTTTAGATGCCTCCACTTTTGAGGTGTTTCATCAAGATATTAAAGAATTGTTAAAAATAATAGTAAGGATTATTAAAACTATAAAACAAATTTAATTTTCAATTTTCAATTGTTAATTTACTGCTATGAAAGGACCATTATTCTACTCAAAAATTCTGCTTTTCGGGGAATACGGGATCATTAAAGATTCCAAAGGATTATCAATTCCCTACAATTTTTATAACGGAGCTTTGAAAGTGGAGGAAAATCCATCTGAGATCGCGATCAAATCCAATAGAGGCCTAAAACTCTTTGCAGAATACCTGGTTAAACTTCAAAAAATCAACCCGGAACTGGTCAGTTTTAATATGAATGCCTTAAATACCGATATTGAAAGAGGCATGTATTTTGATTCTAGCATCCCGCAAGGTTATGGAGTAGGAAGCAGTGGCGCTCTTGTTGCAGCAATTTATGATGAATATGCAACCGATAAGATCACAGTTCTTGAAAACCTTACCCGAGATAAATTATTAAAGCTGAAAAAGATCTTTGGGGAAATGGAATCCTTTTTCCACGGAAAATCTTCCGGCCTTGATCCCCTGAACAGCTATTTAAGCATCCCTATTTTAATAAATTCCAAAGACAATATTGAACCTGCCGGGATCCCTTCTCAAACCGTGAATGGAAAAGGCGCTGTATTCTTACTGGACAGCGGAATTACTGGGGAAACGGCTCCAATGGTCCATATTTTTATGGAAAATATGAAGTTGGAACCTTTCAGGAAAATGCTTAAAGAACAATTTGTAAAACATACTGATGCCTGTGTGGACGATTTTCTGCAGGGTGATGTGAACTCCCTGTTCGGAAATATCAAAAAACTTTCCCACGTTGTTCTGAATAACTTCAAACCAATGATCCCGCCGCAATTTCACCAACTGTGGAAAGCGGGAATTGAAACAAACGCTTATTATTTAAAACTTTGCGGCTCTGGCGGCGGCGGCTATATTTTAGGTTTTACAGAGGATATTGACAAAGCCAAAATAGCTTTAAAAGACTACAAATTAGAGATCGTTTACAACTTCTAGAATTCCCTAAATTACATGACGGCTGCAAAAAACAAACGTTTATTGCTTAAAATACTGAGTTTGTTCTCCGTAGTTCGGGGCTATAATATCCTGATCTTGGTAATAGCCCAATATTTAACCTCAGCAATTATTCTCGCTCCGATATTGCCACTACGCAAGGTTCTTTTTGATCCCAATTTATTCTTTCTCATCCTTTCTTCGGCCACTGTAATTGCCTCTGGCTACATAATCAACAATTTTTACGACAGCGAAAAAGATCTGATCAATCGCCCTAAAAAAACAATGCTGGATCGGTTTGTAAGTCAGCGCACCAAACTTTCAGTTTATTTTATTCTTAATTTTGCCGCGGTTTTCTTTGCCAGTTATGTCTCCTTTAGGGCCGTGGTCTTTTTTTCGATCTATATTTTTATGATCTGGCTTTATTCACATCGACTAAAAAAGATCCTCTTTTTGGGAAATCTGGTTGCCAGTATTTTGACAATGACCCCATTTTTTGTGGTGTTTGTGTATTACAAAAATTTTGAAACCGTCATTTTTATTCACGCTACATTTTTGTACCTGATGATAGTGATGCGCGAATTGGTAAAAGATCTGGAGAATTTAAAAGGTGACCTCGTCCTTAACTACAAAACAATTCCTGTGGTTTATGGAGAAAAGTGGAGCAAATTTTTCCTGTCGTTATTAACAGTTATAGCGATAATCCCTATCCTGCTTTTAACCACGAGATTTAACACCGGGCTAATGGAATATTATTTCTATATTTCATTGCTGCTACTCATTTTCTTTCTGCTCTTTTTGTATTTCAGCTCCGCAAAATGGCAGTATCTGTTACTTCACAATATCCTGAAACTCATAATTGTTGCTGGGGTTTTCAGTATTCTTTTGATCGATCTTGATAAGGTGATCAACAGGGTGTTTTAAACAAATTCCTTTTATATGATTTATTTTGTTCTATTAAAATTTTTCTCTACATATTTAATAATGATTTTCGCGAAATCCTTTTTCGTCACCGCTTCTATATATTCTAAACCCGGAGAAGAAGTTACCTTGAGAATTAAAGGGCCATCAAAAGATCGTAGCATATCAACTCCGCAAATTCCGAGACCCAATATTTTGGCTGCCTTAATTGCAGCTAATTCCTCTTTTTCTGTGAGTTGAATGATTTTGGCAATGCTGCCCAGATGCCGATTAGACCTAAACTCCCCTTTTTTTGCTTGTCTCTTCATAGCTCCCACAACTTTCCCATCAACCACAAAAGCCCGTACATCGGAACCCCCGGACTCCTTAATATATTTTTGAACAATAACACGGGCATTTAACCCCTCGAAAGCTTCTATTACTGATATTGCAGCTTTATTTGTTTCCGCAAGAACAACCCCCAAACCTTTTTTTCTCTCCAATAATTTTAAGATCAAAGGTGCTTCATCTACAAAATTTATTATGTCAGCAAGGTGATCTGAATCATTGGAAATTGCTGTTTTAGGCAAACCCAGATTTGCACCTGACAATATTTGTAAGCTCCAGAGTCTGTCGGCAGATTTCGCCAATGCCAGAGATCCTGCAGTTGTAAAAACCTCCATCAATTCAAATTGTCTGACAACCGCCATCCCATAAAAAGCATCGGAGACTCCTATTCTTGGGATTATAGCATCAACCTTTTCAATTTTTTTGCCTTCAAAAAAGATGTTCGGATTCTTTTTTTCAATTAAGAGATCACAATTAAATGGGTTAATTACCCTAACCTTGTGATTTCTTGCCTGCGCGGCTTCAGTCAATCTTTTAGTTGAATATGCATTAGGGTTTTTAGATAATATCTTAATTACCACTTTAAGTGTTTTTTAAATTGTTGCTTACAATTGATCTTTGAGGAGCCTCTCCTTTACTAAGATAATTGAATTATGTTTTATTTAAAAAATATTCAACTTTTTTAACCATTTATTAATTGTTTTTTACTCCTGTCTGTTTTCCCAAATTAATTTTCTTTAATGACTTTTCACCGTTAGTTAAATGAAGTTAGCCCTTATGTGGAATTATAAAATACATTAATAGTTTTAAGGGTTCGGAAAGATTTTTATAAAGGCTGAAGATCACTTTAAAAACAGATAAACTGGCCAGCTCTATCATATTTTTACAGGATCACAAATCTTTAATAATAACTTAGTAACATTCTAATCAATAAAGTATCTTTGCAAAAAAATTAGCGGTATGGGCAGGGACGAAAAATCTCCAAAAGGAAAATTTACAGGTAAACAAAAAGGAGAGAAATCGAATAAACCAACTTCCAGGGATAAATTCCCGGTGAAGAAACAAACTGCATCCAAAACACCGGTAAAAAAACCTGCTGTTTCTAAGGCAGAAGGAATCCGATTAAATAAGTATATCGCCAATTCCGGCGCCTGTTCGCGCCGTGATGCCGATATTTATATAGGTGCCGGAAATGTGACTGTCAACGGGAAAACCATTACAGAAATGGGTTACCGCGTAAAATTGACCGATGAAGTTAAATTTGATGGTCATAAAGTTATTCCCGAAAAACCGGAATACATCCTGCTAAATAAACCCCGGGGTTTTTATACTACCGGAAGCACCGAGAGAACAAGTAAAACCGTAATGGACCTGATTGCCAATGCCACAAAATCCAAAGTGGCACCGGTTGGCAAACTGGACAGACAAGCCAGCGGACTGCTTCTTTTCACAAATGACGGAGCTCTGGAAAAACAACTTGGCAAACCTAAAAACGGAATTCGCCAGATCTATCACTTAGAACTTACCAAACCTTTGGCTTACGAAGATTTTAAAAAAATTGGCGAAGGGGTTTTATTGGAAGACGGAAAAGTAAATATCCAGGAGATAAGCTATCTAGACAACAGGCCTAAAAATGAAATAGGCCTGGAAACCAATAGCGTTAAATTACACGTTGTTCAACGTTTGTTTAAAAGAATGGGTTACGAAATAGAAAAACTTGACCGCGTAGTATATGGTGGACTTACCAAAAAAGATCTCCCAAGAGGCAATTGGAGACCACTTACAAGACAGGAAATTATAAACATTAAAATGTTGTAATTATCCCGGAAATTTTATTTAATAAAACCAATATTTTTTTAATACTTTTGTAATGCAAAAATATTTGAATTTCTAGAAAAGGAAATTTAATGCATACAGCATCACTGTTTTAAAACAAAACTTTAATAAAACGAATTGATATTTTTTTATAAAATAAATACAACCAATTGAACCCGTTGATTTTATTTTCTGTTAACACTTTCCCTGTGCAACTTCGCGAGATCGCTTTTGGCTTTCTAAAAAATCGCTTGTTTACTCCTATTCCTTTTCGTTATTTGTATCTTGACAAAGATTTACAAGTCCATAAATATTGGCGCCCCGAATTAATTCCTAATTTTTCATTTTAAAAACACCAAACCGCTGCTTTGAATACAAAATATAAAGATTTAATAAATCAGACCTTTTATTTCCCGCAGGAAGAATTTAAGTTGGTAGATAATGATCTTCAATTTCACGATATAGATTTGATGGAATTGGTTGAAAAATATGGCACCCCGCTAAAGTATACCTATTTACCAAAAATTTCAGAAAACATCAACCGGGCAAAAACCTGGTTTAATAATGCTATTGAAAAACACAATTATAAAGGCAGTTACAATTATTGCTATTGTACCAAAAGTTCGCATTTCAAGCATATCTTAAATGAAGCCTTAAAAAATGATGTTCACATTGAAACCTCTTCGGCATTTGACATCAATATTGTTGAAAGTTTAAAGGCTTCCGGAAAGATCAACGATGATACCTATGTGATCTGCAACGGATTTAAACGCGATCAATATATCCGAAATATCGCCGATTTGATCAACAGCGGCCATAATAACTGTATTCCTATAATCGATAATTTTGAAGAAATTGATCTGCTTGCCGCTGAAATAAATGATCCTTTTAAAATAGGGATCAGAATTGCTTCGGAAGAAGAACCTAAATTTGAATTCTATACCTCGAGATTGGGAATTGGCTATAAAAATATTGTTCCTTTTTACAACCGAAAGATCAAGGATAATGAACAAATAAAGCTAAAAATGCTTCACTTTTTCCTCAATACCGGGATTCGGGATACCGCTTATTATTGGAATGAATTGAACAAGTGTTTACAGGTTTACATCAACTTAAAAGAGGTCTGCCCTAGCCTGGACAGCCTGAATATAGGCGGTGGATTTCCAATAAAGAATTCCCTGGCTTTTGAATATGATTATCAGTATATGGTTGATGAGATCGTCAATCAAATCAAATTAACCTGTGATGATGCCGGAATTGAAGTACCTCACATTTTCACTGAATTCGGTTCGTTTACCGTAGGAGAAAGCGGTGGTGCCATTTATGAAATTTTATACCAAAAACAACAAAATGACCGTGAAAAATGGAATATGATCAATTCCTCTTTTATCACAACTTTACCTGATTCCTGGGCAATAAGTAAGAAATTTGTTATGCTCCCCATCAACCGATGGAATGATGAATATGAACGGATATTATTGGGAGGATTAACCTGTGACAGTGACGATTATTACAATTCAGAGCAAAACACAAATGCGATTTACTTGCCAAAATACAAAAAGGACAAACCTTTATATATAGGTTTCTTTAATACAGGTGCATATCAGGAAACCTTAGGTGGGTTCGGCGGATTACAACACTGTCTTATTCCCCATCCTAAGCAAATTTTGATAGACAGAGACAAGAACGGGAATATCACCACAGAGGTTTTCTGTGAGCAGCAAACATCTGAAGATCTTTTATCTATATTAGGTTACAGCAAAAAATAATCAAGTTTTAAAAAAATTTTTAACTTTAAACATTTATATTCAACTTTTCAAATTAAAATTATTAAAATAAAGCGATGAGCAAAAAGAATTACGCCGGAATACCTGACAAACACGCACGACTTGACGATGCTAAGGTGGTATTAATCCCGGTTCCCTATGACGGAACCAGTTCCTGGCAAAAAGGTGCCGATAAAGGTCCTGATGCTTTTTTAGAAGCTTCGGAAAACATGGAACTTTATGACATTGAAACCCGTACCGAGGTATACAGAAAAGGAATCTATCTTGCCCCTTCGGTAACCGAGGATTCTTCTCCTGAGAAAATGGTGGAAGCAGTTTACAAAACCACCAAAAACTACATCAAACAGGAGAAATTTGTAACTCTTTTTGGAGGTGAACATTCGATAAGTATTGGTGCCATTCGCGCTTTTAATGAATCTTTTCCCGAATTGACCGTTGTGCAAATTGATGCCCATGCCGATTTAAGGCCAGAATATGAAGGTTCCCCTTACAATCACGCTTGTGCGGTTCATGAAGCCAGCAAAAAAGCCAACCTCGTCCAGGTAGGAATCCGTTCTATGGATGTTTCAGAAGTTGAACATATGGATGAAAATCAGGTGTATTTTGGACATGATCTGTATGAGGACTGGATGGATGATGCTATAGGCCAAATGACCCCAAATGTTTATATCACTATAGATCTGGATGCTTTTGATCCTTCTATTCTACCTTCTACAGGAACTCCGGAACCAGGTGGAATGTTTTTTTATGAAACCCTTGAATTCATTAAAATGATGTTCAAGAAAAAAAATGTGGTTGGTTTTGACATTGTTGAACTTTGTCCAAATGATATCGACAAATCATCCGATTTTCTAGCAGCAAAATTATATTATAAAATGTTGAGCTATAAGTTCAAATTTGAAAATCATACCCCAGGAGACGATGAGTAAAAAAGGCGCAATTTCTCAATTTATTTCGAAATATTACCTGCACTTTAATTCCGCAGCTCTTGTAGATGCTGCTGAAGCTTATGAAAAGCAACTGAAAGACGGCTCAAAAATGCTGATCTCACTTGCCGGAGCTATGAGTACCGCTGAAATTGGCAAGATATTCGCCGAAATTATCCGTAAGGATAAAGTGCATATCATTTCCTGTACAGGCGCCAATCTGGAAGAAGATGTGATGAATTTGGTCGCGCATTCACATTATAAACGCGTTCCAAATTACCGGGATCTTACTCCACAGGATGAATGGGATCTAATGGAAAAAGGATTAAACCGTGTGACCGATACCTGTATTCCGGAGGAAGAAGCTTTCCGAAGAATTCAGCAACATATTGTTAAGATTTGGAAGGATGCCGAGGATGCCGGAGAACGGTACTTCCCGCATGAATTTATGTACAAATTACTGCTTTCAGGCGTACTTGAGGAATATTATGAAATAGATATCAAAGATTCTTGGATGTATGCTGCGGCCAAAAAGAATTTGCCAATTGTTGTTCCCGGATGGGAAGACAGCACCATGGGAAATATTTTTGCTTCCTATGTTTTAAAAGGAGAATTGAAACCCGGAACAATGAAATCCGGGATTGAATATATGGCATTTTTGGCCGAATGGTACACCGAAAATTCCAAAGAAGGAATAGGTTTCTTTCAAATTGGAGGTGGCATTGCCGGAGATTTCCCAATTTGTGTGGTTCCTATGTTATATCAGGATATGGAACGTACAGATACTCCTTTTTGGAGTTATTTCTGCCAGATCTCCGATTCTACCACAAGTTACGGATCTTATTCCGGAGCGGTTCCCAATGAAAAGATCACCTGGGGAAAACTGGACATAAATACTCCTAAATTTATTATTGAAAGCGACGCCACCATTGTAGCTCCGCTTATATTCGCCTATTTGCTGGATATGTAAAATAAAATCAAGAACCTCGGGGTAAACCAACGAGGTATGAATT